>JBOGLI010000603.1:0-9581 GCA_050746165.1 Terriglobales bacterium
GGTGACCTGGATGTCGTGCGTCAGGAATTCCAAGAATACTCCGGGACGAACGTCGCTCGCGTCATCCGCGTATTCAAAGGCGGTTCATTGGGCATGAAGGTAACCGTGCTCGATATCTCTGCTCCCACTGCTGAGCCGCCAAAGTTTTTCGAGATTAGGGGCCATGAATGGAAGCGCGCCTTCACCGACGAGGTGCGCTGAATTCGCGTTCGCGATCGCGATCCGGCCATGCCACAGTCATCTGCGTCCACTTCCCCTCCTCGCCCTCTGCGCTGATGTTTTGCAATCAGAAATTAGAAATCGGAAATCAGAAATGTTTTCCTGTACCCTGTTTCCGCTTGCTGACCACTATCGCCATCGCGAATTACCGATCACTGCGCAACGTCGTCGTCCCGCTGGCGAACCTTAATGTTGTCACCGGCGCGAACGGCACGGGCAAATCGAATTTGTACCGCGCGCTGCGGCTGCTGGCCGACGTAGCACAGGGCCGCGTGGTGTCGTCGATCGCGCGCGAAGGTGGGTTGAATTCCACTCTCTGGGCAGGGCCGGAGACGATCGCGCGCTCCGTCCGCCGAGCCGAGTTTCCCGTGCAAGGCACACCGCGAAAAAAAGAGGTTAGCCTGCGGATGGGGTTCGCCAGCGACGAATACGGCTTTGCCATCGACCTCGGCCTCCCAAAACCCGGCGAATCGGCTTTCGGCAACGATCCCCACATCAAGCGGGAGGTCATCTGGCATGGCGCTCAAATGCGTCCCAGCACTCTTCTTGTCGATCGCCGCTACAACGTCGTGCGCGTCAATGGCGACACCGGCTGGAACGTCGTCACCGATTCGCTCTCCCCGTTCGACAGCATGATGACCCACCTCTCCGATCCGAAGAACGCTCCCGAGGTGCTCATGCTGCGCGAACTGATCCGCCGCTGGCGCTTCTACGACCATTTCCGCACCGACGCGCACAGCCCCGTGCGCATTCCGCAGATCGGAACCTGGACACCGGTGATGAGCGACGACGGTTCCGACGTCGCCTCCGCCATCCAAACCATCTTCGAGCTCGATAATGAGCAGGCGTTCCAGACGGCGGTGGAAGACGCCTTTCCCGGAAGTCGCGTGCGCATAGCCACTAGAGACGGCCGCTTCGCGGTCGAGATGACGCAGCATGGCCTTCTTCGTCCACTTTCCGCCGCGGAATTATCGGATGGAACTCTTCGCTATCTTCTCTGGATTGCCGCACTGCTCACGCCGCGTCCACCGGCGCTGATGGTGATGAACGAACCGGAAACCAGCCTGCACCCCGACCTGCTGCCGGCTCTTGGACGCCTGATTGCCAACGCAGCGAAACGCACGCAGGTCATCGTGGTCACGCACGCGGCGAAGCTGGTCTCCGCGCTCCAGGAGCAGCCCGACTGTCAGCCGATCGTCCTCGCCAAAGATTTCGGCGAAACCACCATCGTCGGATCTAACCAGTTCAACACCCCGAAGTGGCAGTGGCCAGCGCGGTAGTACGAGGTGTTCCGTATTTCGTGTTTCGTGTTGCGGCCGGAATACGGAACACGAAACACTGAACACCAATCAGAAATCAGAAATCGGAAATCAGAAATCAGAAATGGTTTTAATCCGCGTTCATCCGCGGCTGATTTGCGTTTCTCGGCCGCACGACGCGAAAAAGGACACGAAGAGCGTTGCTGCTCGCTCTCTCGTGCCCTTCGTCTTCTTGAAACTGAAACTCGAAACTGAAACTGGTGTTCGCTACCAGCGCGGTTCGCGATCGCGGCCACCGCCGCCACCGCCGCCCCCTCGTCCGCCACGTCCGCCGCCACCACCACCACCGTAGCCGCCGCGTCCGCCACCACCGCCGCCGCCAAAGCCGCCGCGCTCGGTCTTCGGGCGGGCTTCATTGACGGTAAGATTACGGCCGTCGAGTGCGCTGCCGTTCAACTGCTGCATCGCAGTATCGGCTTCGCTGTCATTGCTCATTTCCACGAAGGCGAATCCGCGCGGCTGGCCGGTATCGCGGTCGCGGATGATGTTGACGTTATCCACCTGCCCGAATTGCGAAAAGGCCTGGCGGAGACTTTCCTCGTCGGTGTGGAAGCTCAGATTGCCCACGTAAATATTCTTCACGGTCGTCCTCTCGAAATTGTCGTTGCTGATCTCACGGCGCGGCAGGCAATCCAAACTGAAAGCGGAGCGTCTACACAGGTCGCGAACATATAGCAGGATTGGAATGGTAGCACGCCGACCGGTTATGGGTGTCAAGTCAATAATTTTCAGCTCCCGAACAACCTACTGACCCGCTCCCGCATCGCGGTCTCCCTTGCTTTACAATCGCGCCATGGCTGACTTCGACTTCTCCCGCCAATCTGAACGTTCCTTAGCCGCACTACGCGATGCGCTGATCAAGGCTGAGGAGGACTCCGATTTCGAGGTCGAAGACGCCGGAGGCGCCATCCACATCTCCTTCGACGATCCTCCCGGCCGGTTCGTCATCTCGCCCAATTCCTCCGTCAACCAGATCTGGATCTCCGCGCTCTCCACCAGTTTCAAGCTCGACTGGTCGCCGGAGCAAAACGACTTCGTGCTGGCAAAAACCGGCGAAGGCCTCAAGCCGCTGGTGGCGCGCCTGGTCAACCAGCAACTCGTGGACGGCGAGGTCACGCTCGCCTAAGAATTCGCAATTTCTTCCCTAACCACTTCCCGCCACTTCGGTCTAATTCCACGGATGCAAATTTCAGACGCAGCGGCCGTTCGGAGCGTGCGCTCCGGGGACAAGGACGCCTTTCGTCCGCTCGTCGAACGCTACAGCCACATGCTCTTCGTACTCGCATATCGCATGACGAACAACGAGACCGACGCCGAGGAGATCGTGCAGGAAACTTTTCTCCGCGCTTATCGCGCCCTTCCGAATTTTCAGGAGCGCTCGAATTTCGCCACCTGGCTCTATCGCATCGCCAGCAACTGCGCGCTCGACCTGCTCGACCGCCGCAAGACGCAGCCACAACCCGCATTGGCCGTCGACCCTGCTGACGGCGAGCCCGCCGAGAACCTCGTTCCCTCCACGGCGCCCGATCCGGAGCGCCAGCATTACAGTGCGGAAATTTCCGGAAGGATCGCGGCGGCGATGGATTTGCTTACGCCGGTTGAGAAGGTCGCGTTCGTCCTTCGCCATTTCGAAGGGCGGCCGGTGGAAGAAATCGCGGCCACGCTCAAGGTCAAGACCGGTGCGGCCAAGCAAAGCATTTTTCGCGCGGTGCAGAAAATGAGGACGGCGCTCGAGCCAGCCATAAGGACGGCCCGATGAAACACCTCGAGCAGGAGCAGATGGTCGCGCACTACTACGGAGAATCGAGCAAGGATGTCGCCCGTCATCTCGCCGACTGCTACGAGTGCCGCAGCGAGTTCGCCGATATCCAGCGCACGCTCGCCGCGGTCAAGCCCGTGGAAGTCCCGGCGCGCGGCCCGCAATACGGCGCCGAGGTATGGGACCGCGTCCGCGCCCATTTGCCCGAGCCTGCACCGCCGGTCTGGTGGCGGATGCCGCGGCGATGGGCCGCCGTTGCAGCGACCGCTGCACTGATGGCGATTGCATTCCTCGCTGGCCGTCACACTGCGCCGCCACCCAACTTTGCGAAGAATCCCCCGGCGACTGTGGTGCGCGAACGTGTCTTGATGGTTGCGCTCGACAGTCATCTGGAGCGCTCGCAGGTCGTCCTGCTCGACGTGGCGCATGCCGCCGATGCCGCCGACGTCAATCTGGTCCGCGACGAGGCCGAGGACCTGGTCGGCTCCAACCGTCTCTACCGCCAGTCGGCACTCAAGCTTGGCGACCGCAAGACCGCCGACGTCCTCGACCAACTCGAACGCGTCCTGCTGGAAATCGCGCACTCTGGCCCTGACGAAAGCAAGGCACAGATCGACGAGCTGCGCCGCCAGATCGAAGCGCAAGGTTTGTTGTTCAAGGTCCGCGTCATTCATTCCAACGTTCAAAACGAAATCCTGCCGGCGCCCGCGAAAAAGGCGGCTCCGGCGAACACGAGGCCGATCGCATGAAATCAACGCTTGTTATTGCACTTTTGTTATTCGCATCTTTCGCATTCGCCCAGGATGCTCCCGATGTGTCCAACTCTTTTCTTCCGCAGCAGTCGGCGCAGGGCACGCGCGAAGACCAGGCGTACGCGGAAGCCACCAACGCGCTCAATAACCGCAACTACCAGGACGCCGCCGCGAAGTTTTCCCAGATCGCGCAGGCGAAGGGCCGCAAAGCCGATGCCGCGCTTTATTGGAATGCGTACGCGCTCAACAAAATGGGCAACCGCACCGACGCCGCCTCGGCGATCGCCGAGTTGCGCGCGCAGTATCCGAAATCCACGTGGCTGAAGGATGCGACGGCGATGGAGATGGAATGGCGCGGCGGCGCTCCATCGGAAGGCGTGCATGGCGGTGTCCGTGGCGGCGTACCCGGCGGGATTTCTTCCGGAAACGGCGATGACGATCTGAAATCGCAGGCGCTGTTCGGGCTCATGAACAACGATCCCGACCGTGGCGTTCCCATCTGCGAGGACATTCTCAAAAATCCGAATCAATCGCCGCGCCTGAAGGAACGCGCGCTCTTCCTGCTGGCGCAGAACGATTCTCCGAAAGCGCAGGAGGTGGTGCTCGGCGTCGCCAAGGGCAACAGCGGTCCCGAGCTCCAGATACGCGCGATCCACCAACTCGGCGTCTCCGGCGACCGCTACATTCCCGCCCTCACGCAGATTTATTCCACCACCACCGATGCCAACGTGAAGAAGGCCGTCCTGAGCGCCTACATGACCTCCGACGCCAAGGGCGAACTGCTCAAAGCGATTGCGACGGAAAAAGATCCCGAGATGCGGCGTCGCGCGATACGCCAGCTCGGCCCCATGGGCGCCAGCAAGGAACTCGAGCAGCTTTACAACTCCACGCAGTCGCCCGACGATCAGGAAGCGATTATCCAGGCGCTCGCCATCACGGGCGACACGTCGCTGCTCTCAAAGATCGCGAAAACCGGCGCCAATGCTGACGTGCGCAAGCGCGCCATCCGCAGCCTGGGCATCACCGGTGACAACGCCCGCCCCACTCTTCTCGACATTTACAACACGGACAAGGACCCTGATATCCGCCGCACCGTCACCGACGCCCTGTTCGTCTCCGGCGCCTGCGCCGACATGGTGTCGCTCGCGCGTAGGGAGACCGATCCGGAGGTGAAGAAGCGGCTCGTCGAAAAGATTGCATTGATGGACTGCAAGGAAGGCCGCGATTACATGATGGAGCTGCTCAAGTAGCTGTCAGCTTTTAGCTCTTAGCCTTTAGCTCTTAGCTCGTGAATTTCGGTCGTGAGGTTTTCATGAAAAGCGCTGGTACGATTCTCAAATTCGCCCTTCTCGCGGTAGCGGTCCCTGCGCTCGCTCAGCAAGGCAACATTCAGCATGCGAAATTAGAGACGCGTTCCGCTGCCTCAGGACTTCAACAGCAGGTGGATGCCGTCGTTCGCCAGGGCTCCGCCGCGTGGATCGCGTGGCAGGTCCCGTCCATCCACGACAACACCGACATGTGCTGCTACAACAGCCGCGGCGATCACTCCCAGTGCGGCTGCGCCCTGGAGAATAACGGCGGCGTTACCGTCAACAGCAGCGACCAGCACTCCACCGCCCCGGTCAAGCTTGAGAACGCCGACTTTGAAGTTTTTGTTCGCGCCGAATCCGGGCACATCCAGAAGGTGCGGACGATGGGCGTTAATTGTCCCGTCGATGCGCAGAACATGCCGGTGTACTGGCTGAGTGACGTGAAGCCCGCCGACAGCGTTCGCCTCCTCACCACCGTCGCCGAACAGAGCGGCGGCGACGGCGAGAAACGTCCCGCCGACGGCGCGGTGCTCGCCATTGCAATGACAAAAGATGCCTCGGCGGATGCCGCGCTCGATCAGCTCATTGACGCCAAACAACCCGAGTGGCTGCGCAAGAAAGTCGCGTTCTGGCTGGGAATGGAGCGCGGCGCCTCCGGACTAAACAAACTGCTTGCACTGATGAAGTCGGACCAGAATGACAGCTTCCGCAAAGAGCTGGTCTTCCCCATTTCGCAAAGCAAGGCGCCCGGCGCCGAAGATGAACTGATGCGGATTGCGAAGGAAGATTCCTCCACCGGCGTTCGCGAGCAGGCCATCTTCTGGCTGGCGCAACGAGCCGGCGCCAAGGTCGCCGCCATGATCAAGGACACGGTGGACAACGATCCCAACACCGAAGTGAAGAAGCGCGCCGTGTTCGCGCTCTCGCAGATGCCGACGGACCAGGGCATCCCACTGCTGATCCAAGTGGCGAAGAACAACGCCAATTCGCAGGTCCGCAAACAGGCTATCTTCTGGCTCGGCCAGTCGCACGATCCGCGCGCCCTCGATTACATCGAGAGCGTGCTCAAGCAATGACCCAGGGAATTGCCACAGAGGACACAGGGGACACAGAGGTTCTTGATTCTTATTCCTCTGCGTCCCCTGCGTCCTCTGTGTCTAATCACCGGGTTTCAGTTTCTTCGCCAGGTCCGCGGCGATTTTCTGTCCGTGAAAGCGCCCGTTCTCGATGAAGATCTCGTTCGTTCTCGATCCCGCCACGATCACGCCTGCGACATAAATGCCCGGCACGTTCGTTTCGAGCGTTCCCGGATTCACCACCGGCCGGCATTCGTCTTCCGACAACGTGATACCCAGGCGGCGGAGGAATTCGTAGTCCGGATGGTAGCCGGTGAGCGCAAAGACAAAGTCATTCTTCAGTCGCACCTCTCCCTGCGGCGTCTCAAGAACCACGTGACGGTCTTCGATGCGCCGCACGCATGATTGAAAGTACGCATTGATCTCGCCGTTCTTGATGCGGTTCTCGATGTCCGGCTTGATCCAGTACTTCACGTGCGCGCCCATACCCTCGCGCCGGTGAACGATGGTGACGCGCGCCCCATGCCGCCAAAGTTCCAGGGCCGCGATCGCCGCCGAATTCTTGCCCCCGATCACCACCACATCGCAGTCGAAGAACGGGTGTGGCTCGCGATAGTAATGAAAGACCTTCGGCAGTTCCTCGCCGTCGATGCCGAGGTGGTTCGGCAAGTCGTAATACCCAGTGGCAAGGATGAGCTTGCGACAGCGATATTCCTGATGCTGGTGTTCTTGCGGGGCAGGCGCCGCATGATGCGTCTCGAGGCCACCGAGGATATCGGTGCGCACGCGCGTGGTGAAAACGCGAAAATCTCCGTCGGCGCCTTCGATCCGGTCCACGCGCTCGTACTGCCGGATGTCGAGGTGATAGCGGTCGGCGACCTTGCGGTAATACTCCAGCGCCTCCTCGCGAGTTGGCTTCTGGTGCGCGCTGGGAAAAGGGATGTCGCCGATCTCGAGCAGTTCCGGCGTGGTGAAAAACGTCATGTTCGCCGGATAGTGAAACAGCGAGTTCACCAGGCAGCCCTTATCGATGGTGACCACCTTCAACCCGCGCTTCTGCGCCTCGATCGCGGATGCCAACCCGCTCGGTCCGGCGCCAATCACCAGCACATCAAATTGTTCGTACGCTCGTTCGTCCATGTCGCCCATTGGATTCACAACCATCGCCTGCGGGTGCGGCGCCGGAGCTATAATTTCCGGTTCCGGCGACATCGCCATTTCATCCGTAATTCCTAGGGAGAGTTTCATGGCCACCACCGTAGAGCAGGCCGCCCGCACTCGTACCGAATCCGACAGCATGGGAAAGATCGAAGTCCCCGTGAACGTTTACTGGGGCGCGCAGACGCAACGCTCTCTGCATCATTTCAATATCGGCCGCGACACCATGCCGCCGGAACTGATTCGCGCCTTCGCCATCCTCAAGAAAGCCGCGGCGCTCGTGAACCAGGACCTCGGCAAACTGCCCGCCGACAAAGCCAAGCTCATCGTGCAGGCCTGCGACGAAGTGCTCGCCGGCAAGCTGGCCGACCAGTTTCCTCTCCGCATCTGGCAGACCGGCTCCGGCACCCAGACAAACATGAACGTGAACGAGGTGATCTCCAATCGCGCCATCGAGATCTCCGGCGGCGAGATGGGATCGAAGAAGCCCGTCCATCCCAACGACCACGTCAACATGTCGCAGTCATCGAACGATACATTTCCTACCGCAATGCACATCGCCGCCGCCGAGCGCGTGAAGAACACGCTTATCCCGGCCGTTAAGACGGTGCGCGATGCACTCGCCGCCAAGGCAAAGGAATTCGATTCCGTCGTTAAGATCGGGCGCACGCATCTTCAGGACGCCGTGCCTCTCACCGTGGGCCAGGAATTCGGCGGCTGGGCCGCGCTGCTCGACCGCGACATCAAGCGCCTCGAACAGGTGCTCGACGGCCTTTACGACCTCGCCATCGGCGGTACTGCGGTCGGCACCGGCCTGAACACGCATCCGGAATTTGCCGGGCGCGCCGCCAAGAAGATCGCCGAACTCACGGGTCTTGCCTTCCGCTCGCACCCGAATAAATTCGCGGCGCTCTCGGCCCACGACGAACTCGTCTTCGCACAAGGCGCGCTGGAAACGCTGGCCGCATCGTTCATGAAAATCGCCAACGACATCCGCTGGCTCGCCTCCGGCCCGCGCTGCGGACTCGGCGAGTTGGTTATCCCCGAGAACGAGCCCGGCTCCTCGATCATGCCCGGCAAAGTAAATCCCACGCAGTCCGAGGCGATGACCATGGTGTGCGCGCAGGTGCATGGCGCCACCGCGGCCGTCGGATTCGCCGGGTCGCAGGGCAACTTCGAACTCAACGTCTTCAAGCCGGTCATTATTTATAACTTCCTGCACTCGGTGACCCTGCTCTCCGACGCCTGCAAGGGGTTCGTCGAGTTCATGGTCAGCGGCATCGAATTAAACCGCGAGAACATTGATTCGTACGTGAAGAACTCGCTCATGCTGGTGACCGCGCTGGCGCCCAAGATCGGCTACGACAAGGCCGCCAAGGTCGCGCACACCGCGCATGTGGAGCACAGCAGTCTGCGCGAAGCCGCGCTCAAGCTGGGGTATCTCAGTGGCGACGAATTCGATTCCCTGGTGAAGCCGGAAACCATGACGCATCCCTAGAAGCATTTTCGATTGTCGATTTTCGATTGAAAAGACAAGAAAAGGCGGGCCGCTGATTCACGCTGATCAGAAGGAAGAAAAGGCGTCCGTGTGTGGACGCCTTCCGAGGTTTGAATCAGCGTTTATCTGCGTAAATCAGCGGCTATTTTCTTTCTGACTAGCGGCTAAGCTTTTTCCTTCGCCGGCGCCCACAGCTCGATCTTGTTCCCTTCCGGGTCCATGATCCACGCGAAGCGTCCGTAATCCTCGTCCTGGCGGCCGAGGATCTCGATTCCTTCCGACTCCAGGGCGCTCAGCACGGCGTCCATGTCGGCGACACGGTAGTTGATCATGAATGTCGACGTGCTCGGCTCCAGGTATTTCGTGTCGCTCTTGAATAACGACCAGTAGGTGTGAGCTTCCTCGCCGGTTTGCGCGTCTTTTGACTTGAAATCGACCGTGTGACTCTCAGCATCTTGCGCCAGGCCAAGGTGCTTCTCGTACCAGGCGT
>JBOGLI010000604.1:0-2578 GCA_050746165.1 Terriglobales bacterium
ATCCACCGCTACCGGGCTCTCGAACAGCGAGTAGTCGCGCGTCACCACCGTAATCCCGGAATCGGTGACGAAATAACGCTGCCGGTCCGCTTCGATGTCGTACCCGATGATCGACCCTTCCGGAATATGTACATCGCGGTCGATGATTGCCCGCCGGATGCGGCAGTGGCGTCCCACGTTCACGTGGCTGAAGATGATGCTCGCCTCCACGTCGCAGTACGAGTTCACCCGCACGTCTGGGGACAGGATGCTGTTCCGCACCGTGCCGCCGGAAACGATGCATCCTTGCGACACCATCGAATCGAACGCCGATCCCATGCGGTTCGGGTCCGAGAAGACAAACTTCGCTGGCGGATACTGCCGCTGGAACGTCCGGATCGGCCACTGCTCGTCGTACAGGTTAAACACCGGCGCCACCGAAATCAGGTCCATGTTCGCTTCGTAATACGCGTCCAGTGTCCCGACGTCGCGCCAGTACAGCGCCTCTTTCCGGTTCTCGTCGATGAAGTTAAACGAGTAAATCTTGTACTCATCCACCATCTTCGGCAGGATGTCGTGCCCGAAATCGTGCGACGAATCCGGGTCCTCGGCGTCTTTGAGCAGCACCGGGATGAGCACGTCGGTGTTGAACAGGTACACGCCCATTGACCCGTCCACCATCTCCGGGTTATACGGCGAGCGCAGCTTCGTTTTTTGCGGCTTCTCCTCGAAGCCCGTGATCCGCCCGTCGCGGCCTACCTCCACCACTCCAAACCGGTACGTCTCCTCCGGTTCGATGAGGATCGTCCCCAGCGTGACGTCGGCGCCCGAGTCGCGATGCTGCTGCAGCATGCGCTCGTAGTTCATCTTGTAGATGTGGTCGCCGCTCAGGATGATCACGTACCGCGGCTGCTCGCTGCCGATCGAATAGATATTCTGGTACACCGCGTCCGCCGTTCCCAGGTACCAGTTGTCGCTCACCCGCTTCATGGGCGGCAGGATCTCGACGAACTCCCCCAGGTCCCGCGCCACGATGTTCCATCCCTCGCGGATGTGCCGGTTCAGCGACAGCGCCTTGTACTGCGTCAGGATATACACCTTGCGCAGGTCGGAATTAATGCAGTTGGAAAGCGTGACGTCGATGATGCGGTAGATGCCGCCGAAGGTCACGGCGGGCTTGGCGCGATCGCGCGTCAACGGATAGAGCCGCTCTCCGGCCCCTCCGGCCAGCAGTACTCCCAACGTGTCCTTCATCTCTTATGTTTCCGCAATGACGGCTGGTGCAGCGGTTGAGGGCCCGAGAATCTTACGAGACAGACATCGTACTACAGCGAAGTAACAAGTAATCAGTAATGAGTATTGAGAATGGTGTCCGATGCCTCATTACTCAATACTCATTACTTATTACTCTTTACGCCGCGTCATCCAGCGAAATTCGCAGCGACTTCAAGAACTTCACATCCTGCGCGTTCACCTTGAACTCCGGATCAATGCCGCGTGACGGCCCAGCAGCTTTTCCTACCAGCGTCGGCCGCGCCGCGGGCTGCTCGTCGGTTTTATTGAACCCGATAGTCGCTTCGAGTACCAGGAAGACGTCGTAGCCGCTGGCCTTGATCTTGCCGATTGCCTCGGCGATCTGCTCCGAGTCCGACAGAGAGTCGTTGATCGCGTCGCCGAGTTCTTTCATCAACTTCTTCAAGCGGTTATCCACAAGTCCCCCATCGGGAGCGGCCGGCCCGGATCGTACTTAGGCTCGCAAAACCACTGAAATCCGTAAAATCATCCGCTCCTACACTTTCTTGGATGCCCCCGGACCGCACACGGTTTTGTGATCTGTGACCGTATAGCCTGCGTTTCCGCTGATAAAATCCCGATGTGCCCCAAATTTCCACTGTCAGGAAGCTCGGACTCGCAGGCCGCGTCGCGGCCCGCCAGGCCGGCGGCAACCGCATCGTCCGCGCCGGATGGGGCGCCATTCGCACCACCTTCAGCCACGTCGGCCGCGTTCTGCACCTGCTCTTTCTCGAAGTCGCGGGCGTATTCTTCCTGGCGTTTGCCGCCGGCGGCGGTTTTGCCGCCTGGCGCGAGTATCAGAAGTGGTCCGCCGGTCAGGTCGGTCCCGGCCGTATGTTGCTGGCCATGACCTTCTCCGGCCTGTTTCTCTGGTTTGGCGTGAGTTCCTTCTGGCGCGCAGGCACCAAGGGACGTTAACGGAAAAGGACGGTTCCAATGGCGGAGAAGACGATTCCGGATGTGAACACCGACGAGCAGACCTCGTCGCGCATCAGCATCAATCCCCTTTACACCCCCGCCGACCTCTCCGGCACCGACTACGATCGCGACCTCGGCTTTCCCGGACAGTTCCCCTACACCCGCGGCGTTCAGACCACGATGTACCGCGGCCGGCTCTGGACGATGCGGCAGTACGCCGGCATGGGCGATGCCGAGGAATCGAATCGCCGCTACCGTTACCTGTTAACCCAGGGCACGACCGGGCTGAGCGTGGCGTTTGATTTGCCAACGCAGATTGGGCTCGACTCCGCTAATCCACTTTCCATGGGCGAAGTCGGGAAGGTGGGCGTGGCGATCGACTCGATCG
>JBOGLI010000605.1:0-10613 GCA_050746165.1 Terriglobales bacterium
CGCTGCTACTTCCGCCGGAACACGCGGCCTAACATCAGCAAGCCGCTGCCGAGCAGTATCAGCGATGCTGGTTCCGGCGTGCTGGGCGGCGTGAAGGGTGAACTGAACAACATCTTCGAGCCCGAGACGAACTGAATTTTCCCGCCCGTGTCGATCAGCTGGCCCGACAGTACCAGGTTGGAAAACTGGAAGCTGCCGCCATTCGTCGAGAGAAATGTTCCGAACATGGCATCGCCGCCCGAAGTTTGAAAAACCGTGCCCGTTCCGGTGAAATTCCACAAAATCTGCGCGGCGGTCACCCCGTTCAGGATCATTTTCTGATTTGTGTTCAGCAGGCCCGACACGTTGAACACGAAGTAGTCCGACGAAGTGCCGGAGATTGTCAGCAGCGGGTTCTGTAACGACGTGAAATCAACGACCGTCAGGCCGCCGATGCCGGTAATTGTTTTCGCGCCACTTACCGTGGACGTAAAGGATTGGCTGGCCGCCAAACTTGCCGCTGTGCTCGATAGTTTTGCCGCGTCCGCATACGCAGTGGTCGCTTCACTCGCGCCGATGGTGTAGACCGCCGGCTTCGTTTGCAGTTTCTGCAAGTTGTCGCTGCCGGCTTTTTCCGACCCGCTCACATACAGGCCGCCGCTGACTCCACCGTTGTTTCCGCCCGACGAGGTGACGTACGAGCCATCGCCGACAAGAATCGGGGCGGGAATGGGACCGCTGTTCGCGTTGAGCCACGCGTTGGCGCCAACGGAAACCACCGCGTATTTAGGCAGGATGGTCCCCATCGTCAAATCGTCGGCGAGACATGCTTGTGCACCGCATAACGCGGTCACCAGTACAACGGAAGCAACGCTAAATTTGAAAAGGGCAGTGCCAAAGCGAACCATGGTGGCTCCCCGACTTGGCCATGAATGCCATACTCCGGCCGAATCGATCCACTTCGTGCAATTTCAGCTCCGCTTTTCCGGGGACCTCCGCCTCGTAAACTACTCATTCCGTTGCGAGATGATCCCGGTGATCGGCCACGTCTCTCACCGATGTGCACAACTCTGCACATCAAATGGGGTAACTTTCATCTTTTGTGGTCGCCCTTTCGTGGTGGCATTCCCGGGAATAGAGGCGTCTGGTACTTCGTCACAACAGCGACACTGCGTCCACATCTGCCGTCACGTTGGCGCGCGGGATCTTCTCCTGCGCGGCGACAGCCATCATCGCCCTCACCAGCGCATTCAGTTTCGCCCGGCTTTGCGACTTCAACACGAAGTGATAGCGGTAATCATTTTTCAACTTTGAGAGCGGCGCGGGCGCTGGACCGAGGGCGCGAATGCCTTCTTTCGGCTGGCGCTCCAGCCAGCGGCCGAGCTGGCCGGACCATTTCATCGCCAAGTCGAGCGACTCGCTGCGCACCAGCACATTTGCGAGCGCGCTGAAAGGCGGATACTTCATCCAACTGCGGAAGCGCGATTCTTTTTCGTAGAAGCCGCGATAATCGTGCTGCGCCGCGAACTGCACCGAATAGTGCTCGGGGAACCAGGTCTGCACGATCACTTCGCCCGGCGTATCGCCGCGCCCGGCGCGACCCGCGACCTGCGTCAGCAACTGGAAGGTGCGTTCGGCGGCGCGGAAGTCGGGCATCGATAATCCGGTGTCAGCGCCGACCACTCCGACCAGCGTCACGCCGTGAATGTCATGTCCCTTGGCGATCATCTGCGTGCCGACGAGGATATCGATCTCACCCGCGTGCAGCGCGGCCAGGATACGTTCAAAGTCGTCGCGGCCGCGCACGGTATCGCGATCGAGACGGCTGATACGGGCTTGCGGGAAGGTTTGGTGCAGCAACTCTTCCAGCCGTTCCGAGCCGGTGCCGAGGAACTGGACGTAGTCGCTGCCGCACTTCGGACAGCGTTGCGGAACCGGCTCGGTGTATCCGCAGTAGTGGCACTCGAGGCGGCGGCCGGATTTGTGGTGCGTTAGCGAGATGGCGCAGTGCTTGCACTGGAGTGTCTCACCGCAAGTACGGCACAGCACGACGGGCGAGAAGCCGCGCCGGTTGAGCAGCAGCATGGTCTGCTCACCCCGCTGCACGCGGTCTTCAACCGCCTGGTGCAACGCGCGAGAGAGCACCTGCTCTTTGCCGGTGATCTGGAATTCCAGCCGCATGTCCACGATCTCGACTTCCGGTAACGAACGCCGCTCGATGCGCTCGTTCAATTCCACCAGCGCGTACTTGCCGCGCTGCGCGTTGTGATAGGACTCCAGCGAGGGCGTCGCCGAGCCGAGGACAACCGCCGCCTTCGCATTGCGCGCACGAACGATGGCCACGTCACGCGCGTGATAGCGCGGTGTTTCTTCCTGCTTGTAGGAATTGTCGTGTTCCTCGTCCACGACGATCAGCGCCAGGTCGTGCACGGGGGCGAAGACGGCGGAACGTGTCCCGACGGCAATATGCGCTTCTCCTCGCCGGATGCGGTGCCACTGCGCGGCGCGCTCCGGGTCCGTCAAACCCGAGTGCAGGATGGCGACCTCGTCGCCAAAAGCTTCGTGCAGGTTCGCCGCCGCCGCTGGAGTGAGGCCGATCTCAGGCACGAGCAGGATCGCGCCGCGGCCGTCGTTCAATACCTTCTGCATGGCGGCGAGGTACACGGCGGTCTTGCCGGAGCCGGTGACGCCATGAAGGAGCGTGACCGAAAACTGGCGTGAATCGGCGGCCACGCAGATGTGCCGCAATGCCTGTTTCTGCGCGGGGGTGAAGAGAAAGTCGATCTTGTTTCCCTGCAGGCGCGACACGTTGAATTCCGCCGGCTCTTCCTCGATGCGTACCAGCCCGCGCTTCACAAGTGTGTCGAGCGTGGTGCGCGGAACGTCGAGCGCGCGCAACTCGTCAACCGCACCTTTGCCGTTAGCCTGGCGCAGCGCGGCGAGAAGTTTTTCCTGGTTCAAGTTCAACGCCCGGCCCTTCTTCGCCTCGGCACAACGCGGCTCCATCGCTTCGTTCAGAACGGCAAAGCGCGTCATCGGCGTGGCGTCGCGCGTCGCGGAAAGATCGATGCGCTCGATCCACTTGCGGCGCAGCAGCGCGGCGATTTGCAGCCGGGTTGCGCCGGTCGCGGAGCGCAACGATTGTTCGCGTACGACATCGCGGTCGAGCAGGTGATTGAGGACGGCTACTTCCGCGGCCTGCTGTTCGGGCGTTCCCGAGAGACGAAGCGAACTGCCGCGAGCGGCCACCGTAAACAGCGATTCCCTGCCTTTGTTGGTGATGCGGTAGGCATGCGCGCGGCGGAACTCGGCGGTCAGCGGAAGCATGGTGCGCAGCACGTCGCCGAGCGGCGCGACGTAATAGTCGGCGATCCAGCGGCCGAGGGCGAGCAGATCGGGGCCGAGCGCGGGCTCGGCGTCGATCACCTGCAGGACATTTTTGGCGGCGACTTTTGGCGGGCGATCGTGCAGTTCGACGACGATGCCGGCCAGCCGATGCTCGCGAAAGGGGACGAGCACGCGGCCGCCCACCACCGGACGCGCGCCGTTCAACCGGTACGTGAATACCGCGTCCAGCGGGACGGGAACGGCGACGTCGCAGAATTCGGGCATGGGTGGTTCGAGTGTACGAAGGAGAGGGACCGGGGACAAGGGGCGAGGGACAAGGACGAAAACCAGTTTTGATTCTTGATTGGCGATTGCCGATTTGCCGAGCATCGTCCCTGCAGCATCGCTATACGATATATTCCCGCTCCGCCGCCGCTCTGGGGGCGGCCAGCGAAGCATTCGTGATAGTCTGATGGAAATCCGCTACAGGCAGAAGTGAACATTGAAACGTAAGTTTTTCCGGTACGCCTCCATTGTGCTCGGGCTGCTGGCGCTGGCCGCCGCCGAGGGCACGCACACGTGGGAACAGCGCAAATTTGATGACTTCGAAAAGGGGACGGCGAAAGGCGTCGCCATCCGCAGCGACGGCGGCCTGGAGCTGGCTCCGTCGTTCAAGTCGCTGATCACGACCCCTTCCACGTACATATGGTCGGTGGCGGCCGACGCGCAGGGCAACGCCTATGCCGCTGCGGGATCGCCGGGGCGCGTGTACCGCATCACGCCGCAAGGACAGGCTACGATCATCTTCCAGCCGCAGGAATTGCAGGTCCAGGCGCTGCTGGTGGACAACAAAGGTGTCGTGTATGCGGCGACCTCGCCGGATGGCAAGGTGTACAAGATCGAGCACAAATCCACGGCCTCCAGCAACAACGGCCGCAAGGACGTGACGCCCAGCAAAGCGGCTGCGCCAGCCGCGCCAGCGAACCCGGAAGATAAAACCAATGTTGAAATCGATCCGAATTACACCTCGTCGGTGTGGTTCGATCCGAAGTCGAAATACATCTGGGCACTGGCGGAGGACTCGCAAGGACGCATCTACGTGGCGACGGGCGATCACGGCGAAATTTTTCGCGTCAACCCGGACGGAACGAACTCGGTCTTTTTCAAGAGCGACGAGGCGCACATCCGCTCGCTGGCAATCGACACGAAAGGCAATGCAATTGCCGGTTCCGACGGCAGCGGCCTGGTGTACCGCATTTCGCCCGCCGGTGAAGCATTCGTACTCTACAGCGCACCGAAAAAAGAAATCACTTCGCTGACGATTGACGCGCAGGGAAACATCTACGCCGCAGGTGTCGGAGAGAAGACGCCACGCATGGTGGGCGGTCTGAATGCAGGAACATTCTCCCTGCCTGCCTCGACGCCGACCATCAGCATCGGAGGTGGCCCTACGCTGGCGCAGATTACACAAGGCGCGAACATCCCCATCATCCCCTTTCCTGCGACCGGCGCCACCGGCGGATCGGAGATTTACAAAATCTCACCCGATGGATCGCCGCAGCGGCTCTGGAGTTCGAAGGAAGACGTGGTGTACAGCCTGGCTCTGGACGCGCAGAACCGGCTTCTTGCTGCGACCGGCAACCACGGAAAGATTTTCGTGATCACCGGGCCGGGACAATTCACGGATCTCGTTCAGGCGAGCGCGAACCAGGTAACCGCGCTGGCGAAGTCACCGTCTGGTGGCGTGTACGCCGCGACCAGCAATCTCGGGAAAATTTTCCTGCTGGGCGGTACGCCGGAGGCGCAAGGCGAATTCGAGAGCGACGTCTTCGATGCGAAGATCTTTTCGCGCTGGGGCCGCGTCGAGGTGCGCGGGCAGGGTGCCTTCGATCTATTCGCACGCAGCGGCAACGTGGACAACCCGGACCGCAACTGGAGTCCCTGGAGCAAGGTGGATTTCGCCAAGGGCAGCGAACTGGACGTGCCAGCCGCGCGTTTCGTGCAGTGGAAAGCGGTGTTGAAGCCGGGAAATCCCGCGCCGGTAATCGACAGTGTGCTGGTGAATTATCTGCCGACAAATGTCGCGCCGGAGATCACGGACGTGACGGTGCAGCCGGGAGCGCGCTTCAACCCAATTCCAAAACCGCCGGTGGAGAACGTAACTGTCGCTGCGGCGAACACACCCGCCATGCCGAAGTTCGAAGCACCCGTCCCGGCGGTGAAGGACAAGAACTCCATCGCGCTGCGCTGGACGGCGAACGACGAGAACGACGATGACCTGGTGTACACGATTTACTACCGTGGCGATAACGAGACCCAGTGGAAACTTCTGAAGGGCGACCTTGACGACAGCTACTACTCGTTTGACGCTTCCCTGCTGCCCGACGGCGGTTACGTGTTCAAGGTGGTCGCCTCCGACGCGCCCTCGCATTCGCCGCAGGACGCGCTGAGTTCGTCGCGTACCAGCGACCGCGTAGAGGTTGACACCACGCCGCCGCAGGTACAGAACCTGAACGCAGCGGTGGACAACGATTCGTTGCACATTACGTTCCGCGCGGTGGACGGCTTCTCCGTCATCAAGCGCGCCGAGTATTCGATCGATGCGGGGCCGTGGCAATATGTCGAGCCGGTGGGCGGGCTCTCCGATTATCGCGTGGAGAATTACGATTTCTCCGCGCCGATGCCGCATCCGGCGCCTGTCGCGGGCACACCGGCAAACACCAGCGGCGAGCACGTGGTGGTGGTACGGGCATATGACCGCTTCGAAAACATGGGCTCGGCGAAGTTCGTGGTCCACTGAAAAACAGTTTCGAGCTTCAGCTTCGTCTTCAGCGTTACGCGAACATCGCTTTCCGATATACTTACGTCCGGGCGATATACGACGTCGTCGATTGCCAACCCAAGAACAGGGGGCGTGCTTGGGCGTGTATTCAATCCTCGTGCTGGCAGCGGAATCCGGCTTCCGCGAACGAGTGTGCGGCGAAATATCGCGAGGCGTGCACTGCCAGATCTATACCGCATCGGACGCGCCCGCCGCATTGGCGCTAGTCCGGGCCGAGCAGCCGTCGCTGTTCCTGGTAAGTCCTGAATTCGCGGGGATCCACGGCAAGCCCATCGCCGAAGTCGTTACCGAGCTTTCCCCCACTACGGTCGTCGCGCTTCTTCCGCCTTCTTCCCGCACGGCAGCCCCGGGCGGACCTTGAAAATGTCGCTCGGAAGACGTTCGTCAGGCTTCATCGCCCGGAGTCGCCGCGTTCCCCACTTCGCGTTCTTCCCGGCAAGCGTGCTTCTGCATCTCCAACTTCAGCCGCTGGAGGTCCGGATTATCCACGCGGTACCCACATCGCAAACACGTCGCCAGCCATGTCCCGTCGCGTAACACCAGCGTCATGTGGTTCGGGAAGGTCATCGTTGGCGAAGCCTCAAGCTCCGCAACCGAATGATATCTACGGCACTTGCATGACTCCATTCCACTTTCGTGCCCTTTTGCCCGGTGCGATGGCGACTTTGATACGTTAAGAGCGCATGACGGTAATTCGAACCATCGGCTGGATTGTTGGAATCGTGTACGCCACCATCCCTTCGTATTGGCTGCTGGTGCATCCGCGGGTGGAATGGTGGCGGCGCAGAGGTGCGCGGCTGGCGCGAGTCGGACCGTTGTGGATGCTGCTGTGGGTCGTGATGGCGGCGATTACGTGGAGATGGAGGTCGATCGCGCTTTACGAGCCGCCATGGACCTGGCTGGCGGGAGCGCCGCTGATTGTGGCGGGAATCCTTGTGTATCGCGGGGCGCGCGTGAACTTCAGCATGGACCAGGTGCTCGGCCGCAGCGAACTGGAACCGTCGTTGCACGAACAGCGGCTTCACACCGCGGGAATTCGCGGGCGGGTCCGGCATCCGTACTATCTCGGGCATTTTTGCGAATTGCTCGGATGGACGATCGGCACCGGCCTGCTCGTCCTCTGGGCGATGCTCGGCTTCGCTTTGGTGACGGGAGCGATCATGATCCGGGCCGAGGAAAAGGAGCTGGTGGCGCGCTTCGGAGCCTCCTATCGGGAGTACCAGAGCAGAGTGCCGGCATTTCTCCCGAGAACACGTAATTCGTAAATCGAAATTCGAAATTCGCGTCTCAACGCCCAGTCATTCCGGAGGTGCGAATTACGAATTTCGAATTACGGATTACGATTCGTTTAGGATGAGATCCGCGTCGTTATGAGATTTGAACTCTTTATCGCCGCTCGCTACCTCCGCGCCAAGCGGAGGCAGGCGTTTATCGGCGTGATCACCGCGATCTCCATCGTCGGGGTGACTGCGGGGGTGGCATCGCTCGTCGTGGCACTGGCCATCAACAATGGTTTCCGCACCGACCTGCAGAACCGGCTGCTGGGCTCGTCGGCGCACGTGCAGTTGATGCGCATCGAGAACGACGGCATCCGGAATTACCAGCCACTCCTCGACCGGCTGGTCAAGTTGCCGCACGTCGTGGCCGGTGCGCCCGCGATCTATGACCCGGTGATGATTTCGCGCGGCGCACGGGCGCAGGGCGGCATGCTCAAGGGCATCGTCCCGGCGCAGGAGCGGAAGATCAGCGACCTGCTGAGCGCGGTGAAGGAAGGGTCGGCCGACCTGCTCGAGCCACAGAAACCTTGTCCGGAAATCGAAAGCTCCGGCCCGAACAACGGGGGAGTTGTGGGCGACCTCCCGGGCGGACCACGTCCGGATTGCTTCCCGCAAGGTGTCGCACCCGATGCGAACGCCCCGCCCGATTCGCTGCAACGCGTAGCAACGCTTCCGCCCATCATTCTCGGCCAAGACTTGGCCAATTCGCTGGGCGCGACGGTCGGCTCCGTGGTGCTGGTGACCAGCCCGCAAGGCGAACTCACACCCTTTGGCCTTGTGCCGAAGTACGCGCGCTTCAAAGTGGTCGGCATCTTCAACTCCGGCTTTTACGACTACGACGCGAGCTGGGCCTTCACCCGCCTGAGCGACGCGCAGAAGCTGTTCGCGCTCGGCGACATCGCCTCCGTGCTGGAATTCAAAATCGACGATATCTACAAGGCGCCGGAAGTCGCCAACGAAGTCCAACAGGCGGCGGGCCACGGCTTCATGACGACCAACTGGATGGAGCAGAACCAGGCGCTCTTCCGGGCGCTGCGGTTGGAGCGCGTGGTCACGTTCATCACCATCGGGCTGATCGTCTTCGTGGCTGCGCTGAACATCCTAATTTCGCTGATCATGATGGTGATGGAGAAGACGAAGGACATTGCCGTGCTCATGTCGATGGGTGCGAAGAAGCGGCAGGTGCGGCGCATTTTCATCGCTCAGGGAATGCTGGTGGGAATCATCGGGACGGTGCTGGGCCTGATTGTGGGTTACGCCCTCAGCTACGTCGGCGGGCGCTATCACCTGATTTCTCTGAACGCCGAGGTTTACTCGATCGATTATGTGCCGTTCGCGGCGCGAGCGGTAGACGCCGCCTGGGTGGCGGCTGTGGCCCTGGCAGTTTCGTTCCTATCGACGCTGTACCCGTCGTGGTCAGCCTCCAGCGTGCTGCCCGCCGAGGCGCTGAGATACGAATAATTGGGCGAGTGGGTGATTTTGTAATTTAGTAATTTTGTAAATTGGTAATTTCGGCGATTGCAAGACCGGCAATTTACCAACTTACCAACTTACCCATTTGCCAAATCACTCAATCACCCAATACCCAATTAATTCCCGCACTGGCCCGTGTTATGGCACGCACGGAAGGAGGACGAGCACATGCCGGGTTCGGCGCGGATTCCGTCGGGGCCGATGCAGGTTTGCGTATAAGAACACCAGAAGCTGGTATCGCCCGCCGGCTGCACACCGAAGGCGTGCTCGGCGCGGATGAACTGCCCTTTCCAGCGCAGCCCCTCGCATACGTTGGGGCGATTCACGTCAAAGCGCGGATCGCAGCTCATGCTTCCTCCTTCCACATGCCGGCGGCTTTCAGCACGGCGCGCTTGACGGCGACACGCGCCAGTCGGATCTTGTAGTTGTTCCGCCCGAGGCCGCGCGCTTGGCTGACCGCCGCCTTGCCCGCTTCATCGGCGGTCTGCTCGGTAATGGTCTTCCCTTCCAGCGCCTGCGCGGCTTCCTGGGACACCCACGGAATCGGGGCGACGTGACCGAGCACGACCCGCGCCTGGCGCACGGTGTTGCCGGACATCTGCAGCCCGACCGAGGCGACAGCGAGCGGCCAATCGAACTCGACTTTTTGCCGGACCTCGTACTGCGCGGTCTTCATTCCGGCCGGTGCCGGCGGCACGAGAATTTCGGCGACGATCTCGTTCGGTTTCAGATCGTGCTCGCGTTCGTTCTCCGACCGCGGGATAACGAAGAACTTTTCCAGTTCGACCTCGCGCGGGCCATTGGCTCCAAGAATACGCAGCTTCGCGTTGTGCACGATCAGCGCCGGGGCAATCGTCGATGGGCTGACGAATTTCGCCGGGCCGTCGTTGCCGAAGATGGCGTGGTAGCGGCTGTCGCCCTCTTCCACCAGCGACTTGCCGTCCTTGAGCGCCAGCAGCCCAAAGCCGTTGCGGAAATACCAGCAGCGCGGGCGCTGGCAGAGGTTGCCGCCCATGGTCGCCATGTGCCGGATTTGCGGGCTGGCGGCCTCGTCGGCGGCCCACGCGATCAGCGGGAAGCGGCGCTGGACTTCGACGTTGTCGGCGAAGTCCTGGATGCGCACCAGCGCGCCGGCGTGGAGGCCGGAGGAGTCAACGCGGACCTTGTCGAGTCCCGGCACCTGCTTGATGTTGACCAGGCGCTTGGGGGAGATGACGTCGTCCTTCATGAGCGAAAGCAGGTCGGTGCCGCCGGCGAAGACCGCGGCTTCGTCCAAGGAATTGCCGAGCAGCCCGAGGGCCTGCCGATCGGAGTTGGGCGAGGCATATTGGAACGATTTCATGCGCGTCCTCCTTGCTCAAGTGCGGCTAACACGCGATCGGGAGTGAGCGGCAGGAACGGCACGCGCACGCCGATCGCGTTAGCGACGGCGTTCGAGATGCACGCGCCCGGAGAAATAACGGGCGGCTCACCCAGTCCGATGACGCCGCGATCGTCGTAACCGGGGCCGGTCATCATGTGCACGAGAAGTTCGGGGATATCGCCGTATCCGGCCAGGCGGTAGAACTCCATGTTGGGGTTCAACATGATGCCGGTCGGGCGGTCCATGATCTTCTCTTCGAAGAGCGCGTAGCTGATGCCCATGATCAGCGCGCCATACACCTGCGACTTGGCCGTCTCCAGATTGACGACCAGGCCGCAGTCCTGCACGGCGA
>JBOGLI010000606.1:0-3409 GCA_050746165.1 Terriglobales bacterium
GGTAGATGTACTTCTTGCGCGCGACCAGCCCTTTGACGATCTCGCCGATCTGCGGGTGCAGCAGCGGTTCACCCCCGGGAATGGCGATCGTCGGGGCGCCACATTCATCGACGGCCTTGAAACACTCCTCGGGCGTGAGCTGCATCTTGAGGACGTGGCCGGGATACTGGATCTTGCCGCAGCCGGCGCAGGCGAGGTTGCAGCGGAAGAGCGGCTCCAGCATCAAGACGAGCGGATACTGCTTGCGTCCTTTGAGCTTCTGCTTGAGGACGTAAGTCGCGACCGTCCATGCTTGGGATACTGGAACTGGCATGCTTCTCTCGATTCCTGTGAAACTCTAATTGCTTTTCGTAGTATTTCAGTATTTCAGTTTTTCAGTATTTCAGTACTTACGAACCTGAAAGTCGGTACCAAAACTACTAAGCGAAATACTGACATACTGAAATACTGAGATACTTTCTCGTTACGCTCCCGCCTTATTCGCCATGATCCTCGCGTAATCGGTCAGCGCGATCAGCGGGAAGTACTCGCTGTACATGTGGTACTTCAAATAAAACACTTTGGGGAAGCCGGTGCCGGTAAATGGCACCTCGTCCCACGATCCATCGTGTTGCTGGCCTTTCAGCATAAACTCCACGCCGCGGCGGATGGAATCGCTGCGCGTATCGCCGGCGGCGAGCAGTCCAATGACCGCCCACGCCGTCTGCGAAGCCGTACTTGGGCCTACGCCGCGCGTGACCGGATCGTCGTAAGAGCCGCAGGTCTCGCCCCAACCGCCGTCGGGATTCTGCACCATGCGCAGCCACTCGGCCGCTTGCTGCACGTAGGGCTCGTGGTGATCGATGCCGATGGCGTTCAGGCCGCGCAGGACGCACATCGTTCCATAGATGTAATTCACGCCCCAACGGCCGAACCAGCTACCATCCGGCTCCTGCTCTTTCCTAATGAATTGGATGGCGCGCTGCACGGGAGCGTCGTCCAAACGATAGCCGTAATTGGCCAGCATCTCCAGCACGCGCCCTGTGATGTCCACGGTAGGCGGATCGAGCATGGCGTTGTGGTCGGCAAAATGAACGTACTGGAAGACCATGCGGGTGTTGTCCTTATCGAACGACGCCCAACCGCCTTCCTTGCATTGCATCGCCAGTACCCACTCGATGGCGCGCCGAGTCGATTCGCCCAGGAAGCGCTCGTTGGGCAGCTTCACATGGGAGAGGGCGAGCAGCACCATGGCCGTGTCGTCCACGTCGGGGTAGTACTCGTTGTTGAACTCGAAGTACCAGCCCGCCGGGGCGACGTTCTTCACCTTGACCGCCCAATCGCCAGGCTGCGTGACTTGCTTGTCGAGCATCCACTCCGCCGCTTGCTTCATGCGCGCGTCGGCGGGATTTGTGCCCGCCTCGCCAAGGGCAAACATGGCATAAGCGGTGTCCCACACCGGCGACTTGCAGGGCTGCATGCGGAAGGTTTCTTCCTCTTCGATGCCGAGGGCCTCGAATTCGTCCATCGCTCGGATGAGTTGCGGATCGTCGAGCGAGTAACCCAGGCAGCGCAGCGCGATGATGGAGTTCATGACGCCGGGATAAATCGCGCCGAGGCCGTCACTGCGCTCCACGCGCTCCAGCATCCACTCTTCGGCAGCGCGAATGGCGATCGAGCGCAACGGGCGGATGTGCACGCGCTCGAGCCAGTGCGTCATGCGGTCGAGCACCAGGAAAGCGTTGCGCCAACTGACCAGCTTCTTGTCCCAGTGGAGGTGCAGGCGCGTGTTCTCCATGCCCTGCGGGAACAGCTCCTGGATACCCATCTCCGGCGGAATTTTTTTGAACGGTTTCTTCGCGTACGCGATGGAAAGCGGCACCAGGATGGCGCGCGACCACGACGAAATCTCGTAGATGTTGAACCAGAACCAGTTGGGAAAGAGCACGATCTCCGGCGGGACAGCCGGTACGGCGTCGTAGTCGTATTGGCCGAAGAAGCAAAGATAAATTTTAGTGAACGTGTTGATCTCGGTGACGCCGCCGAGAGCAAAGATGCTCTCACGCGCCTTGGCCAGAGCCGGATGGTCCTTGTCGTAGCCGGCGAGTTTCAGGCCGAAATATGCCTTCACCGTGGCGCTGATATTCGAGGGGCCGCCTTCGTAGATCGGCCAGCCGCCGTCGTCGTTCTGATGATTGAGAATCCAGCGCGCCGCCTTGGCGACTTTTCGCTCGTCGGCGGTTCCCAGCAGGCGGTGCAGCAGGATGTAGTCGGATTCCAGCGTGGTGTCGGCCTCGAGCTCGCCGCACCAGTAACCGTCTTCGTGCTGCTCCGAGAACAGGAACCCCCGCGCGGCGTCGATCGCCACGCTCACCCGCGCCAGGATTTCGTCGATCTTGCGACTTTCCATGCAGTTCTTCGTTTCACCACGCCAGTAATAAGTATCAAGTAATAAGTCACTGCGCCGCTTGACAGTTCTTGTTACTTATTACTCATTACTTATTACTCGTCTCACCTCGCTGGCGCCGCTCCGATGGCTTCCACAATCTCCGGCGGCAGGCCGAAGCGCACGTTCTCCGGCATGATTTCCAGTTCGTTCATGTCGGTGAAGCCCTTGTCGCGCAGGAACTCGACGGTCTGCTCGACCAGGATTTCAGGCGCCGATGCGCCCGCGGTCAGCGCGACGGTATTCACACCCTCGAGCCACTCCGGCAGGATGGCATTGCTGTTCTCGATCAGGTGCGCCGCGGTCTCATGGTCGCGCGCCACTTCCACCAGGCGCCGCGAGTTCGAACTGTTGTCGGAGCCGACCACCAGCAGCAGGTCCACGTCGTTCACGATGTGCTTGACGGCGGTCTGGCGGTTCTCGGTGGCGTAGCAGATGTCCTGCGCCGCCGGGCCCCTCACCTTGGGATATTTCTTCTTCAGCGCGGCGATGATGCCGCTGGTTTCGTCGAGGCTGAGCGTGGTCTGGGTCAGGTAGGCGACGCGGTCCGGATCGGGTACCTGCAGGTCGTCCACCTCTTCCACGGAGCCGACCACCTGGGTCACGTCCGGTGCCTCGCCGAGGGTGCCGATGACTTCGTCGTGATCGCGGTGCCCGATGAGGATCAGCGAATAGCCCTGCTTGGCGAACTTGACCGCCTCGACGTGGACCTTGGTCACCAGCGGGCAGGTGGCGTCGATGACGCGCAGCTTGCGCATGTAGCTCTCTTCGCGGACGGACGGGGCCACGCCGTGCGCGGAATAAATCACGCGCTCGCCTTCGGGGACCTCGAAGATCTCGTCGATGAAGATGGCGCCCTTGGCGCGCAGGTCCTCGACGACGTAGCGGTTGTGGACGATTTCCTTGCGGACATAGATCGGCGGCCCGAAAGTGTCGAGCGCGATCTTGACGATGTCGATGGCCCGCACCACCCCGGCGCAGAAC
>JBOGLI010000607.1:0-6717 GCA_050746165.1 Terriglobales bacterium
AAGCTCAATCAGGAATTGAATTTACTTTCACCGCAGTTGCAGCAGCTTTTCTCGCAGGACCCCACGAACTTCGCCGTCTCGAACCTGCCGCCGGAGCTGCGCGCGCTGTTGGATTCGCAGGAACCCATCAGCACGGCCGTGGGCGTAACCGCGCAAATTCCGGTGACGGGCAAGTTCTCGTTCAATCCGAATGTTTCAGTGAACCGCGACACGCTTGGGACCCAGCAGCGAAACTGGACCAGCTTTTTCGGCTACAGCCTGACGTACCAACTTTCCCGCTCGCTGCAGCTTCGATCCTCACTCAGCAGTATTTGGATGGCTCAGACTTCGCGGGCATCTATGCAACGCACGACTGTGTTTTCCGCCGGCATGGTGAAAACCTTCTCTGGTTCCCCTGCACACCTTCTGGCTCGGCGTAGCCGCCGCACGATTCAAGGCCGCATCTATCGCGACGACAACATTAACGGTGTTTTCAACAGGGGAGAGCAGGGCATCGCGGGAGTGCAGGTCCAGCTCGACGGTTCAGAAACAGCCGTCACCGACGAACAGGGGCTTTACCGGTTTTCCGATGTGGGCGGCGGAGTTCACCGCGTCTCGCTTGCCCTGGCCCAGTTCCCCAATCCGGTGCGCATGACCACCACCGGCGAATTCGAGATCGACATGGACGCGCCCGGCATGCACTCCGCCGATTTCGGCATCATCAATTTCGCCCGCCTGATGGGGACCGTTTTCAACGACCTGCGTTTCCAGGGGGTGGTCCAGCCCGATTCCATTGGTGTCGGCAACGTACATCTATTCTTGCGAAAGGGCGGGCAGACGGTGATGACCGTCGTCATTCCCCCCAGTGGGCACTTTGAGGAAGACAACATTGCGCCCGGCGATTACGACTTGGTAGTTGACGAGAACTCAATTCCGGCGAATTACTCGACCAACATCAGCGCTATTCCAGTTCACATCGCGCCAGTCTCGACTGTGGTGGCGAACTTGCCGTTGCGGGCCATGCGCTCGATTTCAGGCCATGTATTCTTGAGTGCAACGAACGAAGCGAGCGCCAAGCGGGACGATGCCGCAAACAAGGACAAACTCGTTCCTCTGGCCGGCGTGCATCTCGCCGCTGGCGGGTCGGAAGCGACCACCGGCAGCGACGGTGCGTTCGTATTACGCAACCTTCCGGCGGGCGAACTGACGGTCACACTCGTTCCGGCGGCGAAGTTGCCGGACAACCTGAAGTTGCCGGCTGGTCGCGTGCAAATGCCGGCGGAACCCGTGCAGATCCAGAACGCGACGATCGTCCTCAGCAACCGCGAGTTGGTGCCGTACCTGGTGAGGAAGTAGATCTCTACTAACGTGGAACGACGACCGTCGTTTCGAGCACGGCACCCGGTACATCTTTGCTCGTCATAGTTTTCTTGGTGATGTGCCGTTCTTCGGCAGTTCGGGATTCAAGGCGGAGAACGAAGTCCGAAGTGGAATCCGAGGGTTTCGTGAGTGCCACTTCGGATTTGACTACTGGGCTGACTACCACCTGCATTCGAAGGGATGCGTTCTTCGCCGTCGGTTGTGGGCTTTGCGCTGACAGGGTACAGATACCGAGAGTAAGCAAGAGTGTCGGAACTGCGACCGTTGCTCTCATGAATACCTCGATGCACATGGTACGCCACTTTCTATACAACGTCTCCAGCGCATCGGTTGCGAAGAAGCGGTCGGCCGTGGTTGGGATGAAACGAGCTAGTATCTGCTGCTGGCCAACTGCTGGCCAAGCGACTGCAAATGGCGTGGTCCAGCGCAATTCGGAGTGCGCTAACTCCAACGAAACACAGTTGTGAATGTGAGCACGAACAGGCAGGTAAAATTAGCAAACCGCCGCCTTCAGCCACCTCTCCGCGAGGTGCAACAGGCGGGACTCTCACCAGGTTACCACTGTGCTGCCGAGTTCTGCTGCCGGCTACCGATTCAGGCGCGACAGCCAGGCGCACGTCTATCATGGGTCGATCGCATCCAAGTTTTCCGGAACGTTCATGATCTCCGATTCCGACATATTGAAGAAGATCGCGCAGCAACCAAAGCGCGCCGCCGGTTTCAAGCAGTTGGCGCGCGAACTCGGTGTCCACGGCGATGAGCGTGCCCAACTGCAAGAACACTTGTCACAGTTAGTGACTCGCGGAGAACTCACTGAGGACGGCGATCGTTATGCGCTTCCGCAGCCGCCTTCCAAGAACCAGGCGACTGGACGCCTGAGCATGCATCGCGACGGCTACGGCTTCGTCACTCCCGACAGCGCATCGCTGCGCGACCGGATTGCCGGCGACATCTATATTCCGCCGCCGGCCGTGGGAAGCGCCATGCATGGCGATCGCGTCCTGGTTTAGCTGAAAGAGGTGCGCGAAGGCGGCCGCGCCGAGGGCCGCATCCTGCGCGTGATCGGGCGCGCTCACCCTACCGTGGTCGGCACCTTTCATTACGGGCCGCGCCACAACTACGTCACGCCCATCGACGAGAAGATCACCCTCGACATCGTCATTCCTCGTGGCGCCGAAGCGCCGAGCGGCGAAGAGCTCGATGCCCCCGCCTCGCGCGACCGCGTTCTCGGCGAGGAGGCGCGCCGCCGCGAGGTGCAATGGGACGATCTCGAAGGCGTGGTCGTCGATGTCGCCATCACGGAATGGCCCAGCGCGACGCAGAATCCGCGCGGCCGCGTCGTCGAGATCCTCGGCTATGAAGATGATTTTGGCGTCGATGTCGAGATCGTCATCCGCAAATACCACATCCCGCATCGCTTCCCGGCGGATGTGATCGACGATGCGCAGTCGTTTTCCAGCGTGGTCTCCGCGCCCGAGCTGCGCCGCCGCCGTGATTACCGAAACTTGCCGATCGTCACCATCGACGGGGAAACCGCGCGCGATTTCGACGATGCCGTTTTCGTTCGCCGCCTGCACAACGGGAACTTCGAGCTCCAGGTGCACATCGCCGATGTCGCCAACTACGTTCGCGAGGGCACGCCTCTCGACGGAGAAGCGCGGCTGCGCGGAACGTCGGTGTACTTCCCCGACCGCGCCGTTCCCATGCTGCCCATCGAGCTCTCGACCGACATCTGCTCGTTACGCCCGCACGTGGACCGGCTGGTCATGTCATGCGTGATGGAGATCGATCATCGCGGCGAAGTCGTCGGATACGAGATCAATCCCGGCGTGATCCGCTCCGCCGAGCGCATGACCTACACCGACGTGAACGCCATCCTCGAGGGCGACGTAAAGCTGCGCGAGCGCTATCACAAGCTCGTGGACATCTTCGAGCTGATGCGCGAGCTGGCGCAGATCCTCAACCGCAAGCGCGTCCGCCGCGGGTCCATCGACTTCGACCTGCCCGAGCCGGTGATCGAGTTCGACGAGCACGGCCTGATGAAGGCGATCACGCGCTCGGAGCGCAACTTCGCGCACCGCCTGATCGAGGAGTTCATGCTCGCCGCCAACGAGTCCGTTGCCAGCTACCTCGAGCAGAAGGACGTGCCCTCGATCTACCGCATCCACGAAAAGCCGGATCCAAAGCGCGTTCTCGAGTTCGAGACCACCGCGGCGGCGTTCGGCTACTCGTTGGGCGTCGGTAACCTTCCCGTTAAGAAGTTCCGCTACACCGACGAGCGGCGTCCGCGCAACCAGCGGGGCCAGCGCAGCCGCAGCGGCCAGAGCTGGCGCGAGATCGAGGTCCCGGAATACATCCACATCACGCCGCGCATGTACCAGAAGCTCACCGAGAAGATCGCGGGCAAACCCGAAGAGCGCATCCTTTCCTATCTCATGCTGCGCTCGCTCAAGCAGGCGCGCTATTCCGAAGACAACGTCGGACACTTCGCGCTGGCCGCCCCGGCCTACACGCATTTCACCTCGCCAATCCGACGCTATCCCGACCTGATCGTGCACCGCATCCTCAAGGACGTGCTCGCCGAATCCGCCGAGAAGCACGAGGGCGAGGTCCCCGTCGGAGTGGGCACGCCCGTCGCGCGGCCCTATGATCCCGACGGCAGTGTGGGACCGGCTGCCCTCAGCCGGTCCGAGTCCGCCTCGCCGTGGTCAAAGAAGCACGGCAAACACCAGCATGACGAAGAGCGCCCGCGAGCCGAAGGGCCCATTGCCGAAGCGGCTCTGCACGAGATCGCCGACGAGTCCTCCCAATCCGAGCGCCGCGCCGACGATGCCGAGCGCGAGCTGATGGAGTGGAAGAAGATCAAGTTCATGCAGGACCGCGTCGGCGAAGACTTCGACGCACTCATCATCAGCGTGACCAAGTTCGGCTTCTTCGTCGAGCTCTCCGACATGTTCATCGAGGGCCTGGTCCCGCTTTCATCCCTGACCGACGACCGCTACGTCTTCCACGAGAACACGAAGCAGATCATCGGACAGCGCTCCCACAAGACTTACTCGCTCGGCGACCGCGTGCGCGTGCTGCTGGATCGCATCGACCAGGTGCAGCGCAAACTGCAATTCGCGGTACTCGAGGAGCATCCCGCGCCCCGGCGTCGTAGCAAGTCGCGCCGCGGTTGAGTGCTGCGGCTGTCCGCACCTTAGTACAGGTTGCGTAATGCCGCGCGGCTGCATCCAATCCGCACATGGCCGCGAAGCCAAATCCACATCGGGAAGCTGTGACGGCCTTTGTCCGGCTGCCCGCGGGGGATTCGTCCTCCTTAGTGGTTTCGCGTTGCCTCAATTGCGGGCTCATCGTGGCCGCCAGCGCCGACCGGCGGATCCTGCAGATCGCCGAGGAATCGCATCACTGCCCGGTGTACTTCAATTACATGCCGCAGCCGCGCGCGCGAGCTGAGGGAGAGTAATAAGTAATGAGTATTGAGTAATAAGCGGGTCGGAGTCGTGTATGTACGTTCGCGATTTCGGGCTCTTGCTACTCCAAATCATTTCAAGACCGATCAGCTTGTCTGGCCAGCGGCTAAAGCCGCGTCTTCTGCGGCTCCGAGGCGGCACGGCTGAAGCCGTGCCCTGATACAACACTATCGAAACCGCTTCTCACTACTTATTACTCATTACTCATTACTTATTACTGCTTCCCACTGGCTCCACCCGATCGTGGAACTTGCCGGCGAGTGTCTGCGCCGCTTCCACCAGGTTGTTCTCGCGCGTGTTCTTCTTCACCGCTCCCTTCACCGGCTCCGAGGCGCCCCAGAGGGTGAGCTTGGTCTTGGCGTCGCGGACGACCAGGCGCATGGTGCCGCTGCCGGTCGAGAGCTCGCGCGAGCTGTGGGTGGACTGCTCATAGCGTCCGCTGGTGCGTGAAGGTCCCGCCGAACTGGAGACGCTGACGCCGCCGGAGCCCTCGTCGGGCGAGGTGACCTCGATGAGCAGGTCGGCCTTGTCGGGCGAATCGACCAGCTTGTAGCGTCCCCAACCTTCGAGCGTGCTGGTAATGGTGTCCACCCCGATGTCGCTGCCCTCCACGTTCTTGATGTAGGCGGTCTTCGCCGCCTGCAGGCGTACCAGCGGGGCCATCGCCGGCTTGGCGGGTTCCTTGGGCGGCTCCTGCGCGGAGGCGAGAGTGGATATGGCGGCGATCAGCAGTATGAGCACGCGTTTCATGGTGCGCCCATTGTAATCGCCGCGCATGTCATATATGGAAAGCTCGAGGGTGGGCCACCCGCGGCAGTTCGTATCGTTTCAGGCGATTGCTTAACCCCGAAACACCTGCTCGTTATGCCACGTCAGCGCTTCCGACGACGGCCTGTACTGTTCAATTCGCGGCAGGTGAATTTCCCTTCCTTGCAGCGCGTAGTAGTCGTCACCATTGTTGAACTCCGACTTGATGCGACTGCTCACTTCGAGCCGGTAATCAGGAGTTACCGTGACATATCCGCGGTCAAACAATGTATGCACGTCTTGCCTCAACAGCAAGCCATTGACCGGCGAATGTGTTCCTCCCTGCGTATACGGGCGGATATGGGCTGCGTCCAGAATGTGGAGAATGTGAGAGCCCGTCACCGCGCAGGCTCGCTCGTAAGAATCCGCCACCATCACCCGGAATGCGCCCTGCCCGAGCCTCGGCAGAATCACCTGCGGCTTTCCGAACCTCTCTTTCGCAACAGCGACAGACTCATCCAGTGTCGGCGCAGACGATCGCAAGCGATACTGAACCTCCGTCCAAATCTCCAATCCTCGCCCTTCGGATGCGTCGTACCGTTTGCCTTGTACTGTCTGCATCGGCCAGTCCGACACCGGAATCCATTCCGGCTCGGAAAAGAAAAACGGCTGCTGGAGCATTACGCAACCAACAATTTCCTGATCATCCGGTACACGTTCACCAGCGCGATACTTCCATACTCGTCGGCGCATTTCCTCCAGCGACTGTGCTCCGTTCTTTGTTCCAAATGCATCCCAAGCGAACGTCAGTGGCAGGGCTGCGTAATGGCTGAAGAATCCGCCACCCACGATGTAATTTCGAGGGCTATGAAGCTTAAACAGAACAGGCTCGCCGGGTTCGAGGCTCTTGAAACCGTGCGCCGACGGCTGCCAAAAGTTGACTTCGTCAGGCTTCTGCGCTGACAGATAGGTGAACCAATTCAGATCCGTAATGGCGGCATAAAAGCGCATGACAAAGCGCATAACGCTAGCGTGAGCCGGCTGCTTCGTCAATAGCTTTACCCAAGTCTGCAGATGCAAGAGCTGTTCTGAGCGCGATGGGCACTAGCTTCGCTGGCTGGATTGACAGTTCCAATTC
>JBOGLI010000608.1:0-3981 GCA_050746165.1 Terriglobales bacterium
CGGTGAGGATGAACAGGGCTTCGAACATGATGGCGAAGTGGTACCAGATGGCCATTACCGCCTCGCCGCCGAGAGTATGGGCGAAGATGTGCGCCATGCCGACGGCGAACGCCGGAGCGCCGCCGGTGCGGTTGTACAAAGTCGTTTCACCGACCGCGTGGGCCAGCGACTGCATTTCGGCGGCGGTAATGGGGAATCCCCAGGAGCTGATTGTCGATGCCGCCTGCGCCGGCGCTGCGCCCACGATTCCAGCGGGACTGTTGATCGCAAAATAAGTTCCCGGCGTAACCACGCTGGCGGCGATGACGGCCATGATGGCGACGAAGGATTCGGCCATCATGGCGCCGTAGCCGACCATGCGCGCTTCCGTTTCGCGCGAGATCAGCTTGGGCGTCGTGCCGCTGGAGATGAGCGAATGGAAGCCGCTGATGGCGCCGCAGGCGATGGTGATGAAGGCGAAGGGGAAAATGCTTCCGGCAAAGACCGGGCCGGTGCCGTCGATGAAGCGGGTCAGCGCATGCATGAGCATCACCGGACGCACGAACAAAATGCCCAGCGCCAGGACGGCAATCGTCCCGAGTTTGACGAACGTGCTGAGGTAATCGCGCGGCGCAAGCAGCAGCCACACCGGAAGGGCCGAGGCGAGATAGCCGTAGATGATGATCATCACCGCCAGCGCGGGGGCGCCGAAGGTGAACCATGCGGATGTAGTTGGATGTTGAGCGATCGCCTGGCCGCCCACGACCGCGGCCATCACCAGCACGAAGCCGATCGCCGAGACTTCGAGCACTTTGCCGGGCCGCAGGAAACGCAGGTACAGGCCCATGAACACCGCGATCGGCATGGTCATGGCGATGGTGAAGGTTCCCCAGGGGCTCGCCTTGAGCGCGTTGACGACAATCAGCGCCGCCACTCCGAGCAGGATAACGATGATGCTGATCACGGCGACAAAGGCGACGAAGCCGCCGACGCGCCCGATCTCGTCGCGCGCCATTTGGCCCATCGACTTGCCGTCGCGACGAACGGAGAAAAGCAGGATGACGAAGTCCTGCACGCATCCGCCGAAGACCGCGCCGGCGAGAATCCAGATCGTGCCCGGGAGATAACCGAATTGCGCCGCCAGCACCGGGCCGACCAGCGGACCCGGACCTGCAATCGCCGCGAAATGATGTCCGAAGACCACCCACTTGTTGGTGGGAACGAAGTCGCGCCCGTCTTCCAGACGTTCGGCGGGAGTGGCACGGCGCGCGTCGAGCGTTAGCACCTTGGCGGCCACGAATTTGCTGTAGAAGCGGTAGCCGAGCGCGTACGTGCAAACAGCCGCCGCGACCAGCCAGATGGCGTTGATGCTCTCGCCACGGCGCGTCGCGATGACCGCGAAGGCAGCGGCACCGGTCAGTGCAATGGCCGTCCAGAGCAGGATTCGAAACGCAGTCCGCATGAATGCCTCAGGTGCGGCGTATTGTTTCGGATTTTTTTTCAAAACGCAACGCGTGACTGTCGAGTGCTGGGCGGGTATTTCGGTTTGTCAGTATCTCAGTATTTCAGTATTTCAGTATCTCAATATCTCGGCACTCGGTATTGCAGAATCTCCGTGTTCTTTGGGTGCGGTCGGCATCGTGAGTCGGAATACTGAGATACTGAAAAACTGACATACGAAGGTACTCAGTTAACAAACGGTTCCAGACTTACTCCGTACCCGCTGCCGAAATTTTGTCTGCCGACTGGCGACCGGCGACTGATGACTGGGCCCGTTCCATCCACGCGCCGATTTTCCCGGTCAGCATCAGGCCGAACATGCGGAAATCGCTGATGAACGACCACCAGGGATAGCCCCAGGTCGCCGGCTTGTTGCGCTCCACCAGCAGGTGTCCGACCCACGCGAAGCTGTAACCGACGGGGATGAAGAGCAGCGCGAACCACGGATGCCGCAGCCAAATCGCGGTGATCACCACGGCGATGCCGAGCAGGGTGCCGCAGGCGTGCAGCAACCGGTTGCGCGAATCGCTGTGCTGGGCCAGGTAGTGCAGGAAGAATTCGTCGTAGCTGCCGAACTGTCGCGAAGTCGACATTTCGTTCCGTGAAACAGCGCACGTTCTTATATCACAATCGCGTGTGATTTCCCGTCTCCTTGAGCCGGAGGCGAGGCAGTACAATAAAAAGTAGTTGATTGCGGAGGAGAGGCTCATGCGTGTAGGGATCCTGACCGGCGGCGGCGACTGCCCCGGCTTGAACGCTGTCATTCGCGCCGCCGTGCGCAAAGGAATCTTTCATTGCGGGGACGAGTTCGTCGGCTTTCTCGAGGGCTGGCGCGGGGTGATGGAAGACAAAACGATGGCGCTCGACCTGCATGCGGTGGCCGGAATCCTGCCGCGCGGCGGCACCATCCTGCGCACTTCCCGCACCAATCCCGTGAAGAAGGAAGGCGGCCTGCAGCGCTGCATCGACAATCTGCGCCGCCACGAGATCGACGCGCTCATCGCCATCGGCGGCGACGACACGCAATCGGTCGCACTCAAGCTGCACACCATGGGCTTCCCCGTCGTCGGCGTCCCGAAGACCATCGACAACGATTTGAGCGGCACCGACTTTTGTTTTGGTTTCGATACGGCGGTAACCGCAGCAACTGACGCGATCGACCGCGTCCACACCACGGCGGAGGCGCATAACCGCGTGATCGTCGTCGAGGTGATGGGCCGCGACTCGGGCTGGATCGCCATCTACAGCGGCCTGGCCGGCGGCGCCGACGTGATCCTCGTTCCCGAGCATCCGTTCGACATCGACGAGGTGGCCGAGACGATCCGCAAACGGCACGCACGCGGGCGTTATTTCTCGATCGTGGTCGCCGCCGAGGGCGCGAAGTTCGCCAGTGAACTCGGCGCCGACGGTTCGCCGATCGTGCAGGACCTCGGGCGCGACGAGTTCGGCCACGTGCGGCTGGGCGGCATCGGCAACGTGCTCGCCCGCGAGATCGAACGCCGCACCGGCTTCGAGACGCGCGCCGTCGTTCTCGGACACGTGCAGCGCGGCGGCTCTCCGACGGCATTCGACCGTGTGCTGGCCACGCGCTACGGCATCAAGGCCATCGACCTCGTGCACGAAAAGGAGTACGGAAAGATGGTCGCGGTCCACGGAACGGAGATCGTCGCCGTGCCGCTGGAGCAGGCAATCAATCGCACGCGCCTCGTGGGACAAGACCTGATCGACGTCGGGATCGGGCTGCACGAGCCGCTCAGCGATAAGAATACCGAGCCGCTGCCGCTGACGAACAGATAGTTGCTGCTTGCGGGCATTACGAAGCTGCGCGCAAGGACGCGGATCTGCCCCACTTGCGCAGCAGCAACAGATAAGCGAGCGTAGTCAAACCCGCATCGACCACCGCCCACGCATAGAACCAGAGGTCGCCGGCCGAGCGTCCAACTCCGAGGGGCCAGCCCATAATGAAGTAAATGAATACGACGCCGATTAAGGTGCCCACGATCAACCACAGCCAGAATCGCCAGCGGCTCGGCTCGGCCAATGAAACCAGCACTACGAAACCCACCAACCATCCTCGGTAAGCATAAAACACGGTAGCGGCCAGGAATTGTGCGTAGCCGATCAGAAAGTCTTTCGACGCCGGAACGCTCTTATGATCGGCCACAATGATCAACATCAAGTTGATGGCTGTACCGATGCCAACGCCAAGCACTGTAGCGACCAATGCCAGGAATATCCGCTTTGCGATCGCCTTGAAGCTATTCATCATCACTCCGAAGACTGGCAATGTTTATGGCGTCACCGTTTCCAGCAACTCGATTGCGCGTTTCCGTACGGGCCGCATCAGCGGCAGACCCGAAATGCGCACCAGATTCACCACCAGCGAAAGACTCTTCTCCATGAGCACCTGCGTGCGCTGCCTCTCCGGCGAGCGGTCGTAAATCCAGAACAGGATCAACCCGAGTTGATACAGCCACAACAGCCGAGGCAGATGCGCCTGGA
>JBOGLI010000609.1:0-2277 GCA_050746165.1 Terriglobales bacterium
GCTCATCGCCGAGCACGACAAGCGCTTCGATCCCGGCGATCGCATCGGCGCACTCACCCGCACCCGCTTGCTCACCCACGGGGACTCGTCTTTGAGTTTCTACAAAATCTCTTGATGTCATCCTGGGCGCAGCGAAGGATCTATGCGTTCGGGTCGGCAGCTGTTTGTCATTCCAAGCCCGCCGCGGCGGGCGAGGAATCTGCTTTTTCTGGCAACTGGCGACTAGCGCCCGACGCCCGACGCCTGTTTCACCGCCTGCTCAATCACCTTCTTCGCGACCGCGTCCACGTCGGTCTGCGACACCGCTGCCGTTCTGCGCCGCCGCCGTCGCTTGTTTCCACCCTTGGTCAGCAGGACCACGGCGTGCGCGATCGCGGCGTTATCCGTTCCCATGCCCTCCGGCGTCTTGGCTTTGATCCCAACTTCCGCGGCGCGAATGCCAAGCAATTCCGCAACGTGTTGTTGGATTTCCGCCGCGTGCGGGACGATCTTCGGCGCCGCCAGGATCAGCGTCGAATCCACGTTGGCGATCCGATATCCCGCTGCCTGCACCTTGCGCACCGCCTCGGCGATAAATACTGACGAGTCCGCGCCCTTCCATCGTGGGTCCGAGGGTGGAAAGAACGTGCCGATGTCGCCGGCAGCAATCGCCCCCAGCAGCGCGTCGGTAATGGCGTGCAGCAACACGTCGCCGTCGGAGTGCCCGGCCAGCCCCTTCGGGTGGTCGATCGACACGCCTCCGATCCTCAGCTTCACGCCGGACTTAAACTCGTGCGAATCCCAGCCGTAACCAATTCTCATGACAAAACCTCAGCCACGGATTCACACGGTTTCTCACGGATTTTCTTTCTGTCATTGTCGAAGAGCAATCTTCGGAATTGAGGGCGCACTCCGAAATTGAGCAATAAGCCGACTTCGATTTCGGTTGCGCGGAGATAGTGAAGTAACTGCGCTTCATGTGCACGCTCCAGCACACGCACGGCTTTGAGTTCCAGCAGTACTGAGTTGTCGACAATCATGTCGGCGCGAAACTCACCGATACGAGTCCCTTTGAACCACACAGGCACGGGTGACTCGGTCACAACGCTTAAGCCGGCGTCGCCGAGGGCGAGGCGCATGGCTTCTTTGTACACGCTCTCCATGAACCCATAACCCAGTTCGTTGTAAACGTCATAGAAGACGCCAATAACCTGTTCAGTAAGCGCACCGTGCTTCAGCTTCGACGTGGGCGAGGCGGCCACCAGCAGATTTCTAATTGATTTATCCGTGTTCATCCGTGTGATCCGTGGCCTGGTTTCTCTTCGAGTCCAACGAAGAACTCCGCTAACTCCATGTCCCCCGGCGTTGTGATCTTAATGTTCCGGGGCGAACCCATCACTACCACGACCTCGTGCCCGCTGCGTTCCACCAGCGATGCCTCATCCGTCCCCGAAAATCCATCGCGCTCGGCCTCGTCAAATGCCTTCTTCAGCACTTCGTAGCGGAAGCCTTGCGGCGTCTGCGCCATCACGATCTGTGCCCGCGGGATGGTCGCGTGAATCACCGCGCCCTCGGCTGTGCGCTCCACCTGCTTGATCGTGTCCACCGCCGGCACTCCCGCGATCGCGGCTCCATGCTTCACCGCCGCCTCGATGACGTGCTCGATCGTCGCTTGCTCCACGAACGGACGAACTGCGTCGTGCACCAGCACGATGTCGCCTGGCGATGCTTTCACCGCCGCCAGCGCATTGGCCACTGAATGTTGCCGGTTTTCGCCGCCTTCGACCACGTGCACCGGCTTCGCCAACCGATCGGCGCGCATCCGCTCCAGGAACGGCTCCGCCTCGGCCTGCCGGACCGCCAGGTAGATGTCGATGACCTTCGGCGCCGCCGCGAACTTCCGTAACGTATGCAGCAGGATGGGCACGCCGCTGATCTCCGAGTATTGCTTCGACGTATGTGGCCGCGCCGCCCCCGCCGCCGCCATTCGCGTCCCCAGCCCCGCCGCCGGAATAATCACAATCACGTTCATAAGGGACACAAAGTATAAACGACAGCCGCCAGTCGCCGCCGCCGGCTCACATCGTACGGTGTAGGCAGTAGGTCGTAAACGACGGCAGACTCCCGCCTTCGTTGGGATCTGATTTCGTTGCGCCAAAACAAACGCCGTGAGGTCCCTCGCGAGACCTCACGGCAGAAACTGCTGATCACTGATTACTGACCAGTAATGTCCGGTTAAGGTTCGAGCTGTTGTTTGTAACTGCATCGTCTGGCGCGGTTTAGTTTCGCTTGGGAGCG
>JBOGLI010000610.1:0-3658 GCA_050746165.1 Terriglobales bacterium
CTCCAGTACACCCGCGCGTGCACCTCTTCCTCGTTGCGGAAGCGGCCATTCGGGTTCGGCACCTGCGCCTTCAGCAACAGGAGCTGCGATTGCGGATCCACGCGTGGCGAGACGAAGTCCACTTTCGTCGTTACCGGCGGCAGGTTGTCGTCGGTGGAGATCGTGACCTTCAGCCCGTCCTTGGCCAGCGCGGCGTTTTCCGCCGGGACGTAGATGTAGGCTTCCAGCGGTCCGGGGGTGACGACGCTGGTGAGCTGTGTCGAGGTCGTGACGTGGTCGCCGACGTGCACCGGGATGTCGCCCACGATGCCCGTTTCCGGCGCGCGTACGGTGTAGTAGTGCAGTTGCGCCTGCTGCTCGGCGACGCTGGCGCGGTTCGCATTCACGGTGGCGAGCGCGGCATCGTACGCCGCCTGCGCCTGGTCGAGCGCCTGGCGCGCGATGATCCCTTCCTTGTAGAGCCCTTGCGTGCGCTCCAGGTTCTGCTTGGCGAGCGCGAGATTGGCTTGGTTGGCGCGCTGCTGCGCCTGCGTCGATTGCACCGTCGCCTGCTGCTTCTGCGGATTGATCTCCAGCAGCGGCGTGCCCCGCTCGACGTGCTGCCCCGAATGCACGAAGATGCGCGTTACCTGGCCTTCGACGTCGGGCTGCAGCATGGCCGAATTGCGCGAAATCAGCGTCGCCAGGTACTCGGTGAAGTCGCCGACCTTCTGGTCGGAAACGGTCTTCACCTTCACCGGAACCGGTCCGCCCATCCCCGCCTGCGGTCCGCTCTGCTGCCGGTTACCGCCACACCCGGCGGCGGCGAGCGTCGCCAGCAGCGCCACTGCGGCCACACTCCACTTGAACTTTCGCGCTCTACTCATGGAATCCTTGCGTCGTACGAACGAGCAAGAATATCAGACGCGCGAGATCGGATTTCGATGCAACGATAGCGTTATTTCAGCCCGATCCACATCAGCCGGCGATGCCAGAAGGCACGCAGCCGTTCCGTCTTCCACAGCAGGAAGTGCGTGAACACCATCACCGCGGCGATGATCGCCATGCTCTGCGGCCTGGACATCTGCCCCAGCAGGTAGTCCGGATGCGAGAATACGGCGGAGACATAGCGAGTCGCGGAATTGCCCGCATCGAAGCTCATCGCCTCGATCCACGGAAACGCCAGCACCGACATCAGCAGCAGGCGCACGACATGGCGCCCAATGCGATAGCCGGTGTTCCGCGCCAGGCGGTATTCGATCCGGCTCATGACGGCGATCACCGCGTAGCCCGCGGCGAAGCCGATCAGTAAGGCCACGGCACTCGCCTCGCCGCCCTGCAGCGACAGGTAACGGATCGCCATCGCCCCTGTGAACACGACCGCGACCCCTCCGGCAGCGGCAGTCACCGGGTAGAGACAAATCCAGAACATCCATACGAACGGCAGCATGAACAGGCTGAGCAGGATGCTGAGCAGCGGGTTCGAACCGCCGCCGGTCATGGAAACTCCGCCGCCGCCGTACGAGGAGCCGCCATAGGGCGCTCCGCCGCCGTAGGACGGAGCAGCATAGTCGCCGCCCCCGCCGATGTTCGGAAACGTGCTCGGCGCCGTCGGGTTGGGTCTTACATCGTAAGGCGAGCTTTCAGGACCGTGTGGACCCCACGGAAAACTTCCCATACCGTCTCCACGCCGTCGCCGCCATCCTCAGGCCGCAATGGTCGCGCGAGTATATACCTGCGTCTCGGCCCGCCGAACCAAATTTCCCTCCTGCTTCAGAATCTCGGCCTTCTGTCTTGTCGGCAGCCAACAAACGGCGCACACTTGCGTGAAGGCCTGTTCACAACAGTTATCACGATAAGAATGGTCGCGTGGCAAGGCAACAGTGACTTACTTCCCATTGTTATATCGGTTTAGACGTGAGGAGCGGTTCCTCATCTGGATTTCCGACGATACCGATTCCGTCGCCACTGATGCCGACGGTCAAGTCATATCGTTTGCAAGTATTGGTGTTCTTCGCGGCTACGCCGAGGCGATGCAGTGGAGAGTCGAGAATGAAGACCCACTTCTTCACGACATCGATTTCATAGCTGCTTGGGTTGCTGCTCCGGTTGAACCGCTAGATTGCGTTCAAGTATTGAATGCGTGGAACCTCTTCACGGACATCGCGACGAGTCTCAGCAGCCCCCGTAGTGTCGCCTTCAAGGCGCTGCACTCAAACTCGCGTGGGGAGTACGACAAGATTTTCTGGGGAAACAACTTGCCAGCGGTGACGCCTGAAGGGGAGCGGTTTGTACCGAGTTGGTCACCGAGCGAGTTAAATACGGTGGCGCAGGTGTTGGCTGCTGGCCTCGAACTATTCTCCTCGTGCATCCGTGAGTGGCAGTGTTCATCTATCCGCGGTTGACTGTCAACGAGCGTGAAATCCCCTTAGCACAACTTTGCGCCTTCTCTTCTCCCCAATGGGCGTCTCGCCGGTCACGCATAATCCCGCCGCCGCCATCGTGCAACCCTCGTGCCCATCGTCTGAACCTCTTCCCCCGCGTCCCCCCGCGTCCCCTGCGGTGAAATCCGGCGTGCTCGACAAACTGGATCCCTGCGAATCGAAAATCAAAAATCGAAAATCAAAAATGTCTTTCCTCGTCGCTCGCCGGCTGCCCGACACACCGCGGCGCCGATCAGTTCCGCACATTCCCGAATCTCCGCCGCTGCCAGCCCACGCAGCGGGCGGAAAATCGTAGCCACGGGCGTAAGCCCGTGGTCAGCAGCTCAAATGTTTCCGAGTCCCGCAGGGACGACAGAAGCTTTGTAATTTACGATAAAGTCTGTTCACGCTCGTTGACCCGGAGCGCAGGATGAAAAAGGAATTCGTACCCCCTGATGCGGTTATTGCTGAGTTGAAGCGAAAAGCCGCTGACTGTGAACAGAAGGCAGCGAAAGAGGAAGAACCGCTTGCGTACGTGCTACTGTATGATTCGAAGAAATTCCGTTACATGGCCGCGTCACTTGGTTCAGGGTTGTGGACGGCGTAACTTGCGATGGCTGCTGGGGCTGTTGGCGGTGCGGCGATGACGGCTGTGATATCCATCCAAGAGCGAGCGCAAACGTTATGCCCGCGGCGCTGCCAGCCCGCGAAGCGGGCGGAAGATCGTAGCCACGGGCGTAAGCCCGTGGTCAGCAACCCAACGTTCCCGAGTCCCGATAGGGACGGCACAATTCGCATTCAACACGCCTTGCCTCTGGCTAACAAACGGCGCACACTTGTGTGAAGCCCTGTTATCACTCGTTGAACGCATGGAGTGCCCGTTCAAAATAGGTGACCGAGTGAAGTTCACGCCGGACGAGCGTGCCATCGGCTGGTCGTGGTCAATGTTTGACCGCGTCAGGCTTCATCCGGGCGATACCGGACTGGTGACGAAGGTTGAAAATGGGTTCTTGTGGCTGGATGATGCTCGCGGCGGATTTCACTGGCAATGTTTCTCGCCCACAGCGGACTGTAACTCGCGCTAAGCTCTGTTCACGCTCGTTGGCGGCGTACAGATTTCGAATCGAACCAGTTCCTTGCGAACTTTGTAACGCGGGGGATCGCATCCAGTCTAGCCGGATAGGAGTGTCAATGGGGGATGTTATCCCGCATCGCTCAGGAGGTTGACATGCATGACACAAAGGAGCGGTTGTCTC
>JBOGLI010000611.1:0-1324 GCA_050746165.1 Terriglobales bacterium
GCTTCGGCCTCGGCTTTTTTCGCGGCAGCCTTAATCTCCTCGGTCTCCTGGTCTTCGTGCGCGAATGCGAAGGCCTTCCCTTCCTCGGCGGCGATTTCGTGCTGATGCTCGGCTATGAACGCCGCCAGTTCGGTTTCCGTCTGCGAATCCGCTGGATCGTCGCCGGACGGCGCGGAGATCGTCTCGCCAAATGCCTGCAGCGCGCCGTTGAGCTTCACCTGCTGCGCCGGGGTGAGTGCCGGATTCGACGACATTGCATGCAGCACGTTGCTCGACGCCAGCACGCGCGGGCTGGCCAGCATCTGGGCGATCAATTCCGCCGAGTGTTCCTGGGCGAGCTGCTGCAAATCGAGTTCGGGCACCGAGGGATTCTCGAGAAGAGCGGGAACGAGCCGCGGACGCCGGTTTCGCGGGTCGAGAAAATATTCGATGACCTCGAAGGGAGTGGTTGGGTCGGCACAGACCTTGAGCGCCGAAGCTTCGTCCCAAGCGGCCAGAGTCATACGCGCCTGCTCGCCGAAAATGGCATGGGAGGAGAGATACACGAGGATCTCGATCGTCTCCTCGGCGGGCAGCGCCAGCGCCCCTTTCGAGGCGGTGCGCATCAGCGCCGCCGGTACCGCCGAATTCTTGATCAGCTCGATCATCCTCGGCATGGATTTTTTCCTTTGCCTCCGCAACGCGCTTCCAGTTCGGTGACGACCCGTTCCAACTCCGCCATTAGCCGCCTTCGCCCATGAGCAAGTTCCATGTTCGTATTCCCCACCCTGGCAACACCAGCCAGGGTGGGCCACCCGGGATTTTCGCGGGACTCGGCGTGCGCGAACGCTTCCACCAGCGAACGGTAATACCACAAAGTACCGTCCTTGCGCCCGCTGAATCTATCGAAACATGGGTCGCCGGACTCGTGATGGTCGGTCAAGATGGCCCGGGCGTTGTGGACCTTATCGGCAAGGGAGACAAGCCGCACGGCGCCATCGGCCTCGTTTCTCACATGCGCGATGTAGGCCACCTTGCGATCGCACCAGGGCAGCTTGTGATCCGGATCGACGGCATCGGAATCGGTGCAGCCCATGACAATCTCCGCCACGCGTTCGCCGTACTTGTTGGCGATCTCGTCGCGCCGCGGCAGGCCGCCCTGGTCCTCGACGGCATCGTGCAGGAGCGCCGCGATGGCCATATCCTCGTCGCCGCCGTTCTCGAGCACCAGTGACGCGACGCCGAGCAGGTGACCGATGTACGGGATGTCCCGACCCTTGCGGGGCTGGAGACGATGAAGGTTGTGCGCGTACACCAGCGCGTCGTTGAAACGATCGCTGAGCGG
>JBOGLI010000612.1:0-3778 GCA_050746165.1 Terriglobales bacterium
TTTGAAATTCCGCAATTCCGCAATTTGGTTACAGCGCCGCGTTCAGCGCCTTCACTTCTTCTTCGACGGCCTCGCCCTGCTCGCCTGTGGGATGGTCCAGGCCGTAGGCGTAGCCCTTGTCGAACGCCTTCTCGTTGAGCGCCTTGAAGGCCGGTGGAACGGAATCGGACACGGCACTGCGCAGCGACTCCGGTTTGAGCATCTTGGTGACGGCGGCGAAGAAGCCGACCATCACGATGTTCAGCACCATTTTCTTGCCGAGTTCCTCGGCCAGGCGCGTTGCAGGACAACTGAAGACCTTGGTTCCCGCGGGAGTGTTGCCGATCTTGACCAGATCCTGCTCGACGACCAGCGTTCCGCCCGGCTTCAACTCGGGCGAAAATTTGGAGTACGCCTCCTGGGACATGACCACGAGAATGTCCGGATGCGTGACATACGGGTAGAGCACGGGCGAGTCGGAGAGGATCACCTGCGCGGAGCAGGCGCCGCCGCGCGCTTCCGGTCCGAAGCTCTGGGTCATGGTGGCGAAGTCGCCTTCGAAGATGCTGGCGGCTTTGCCGATGACCATCGCGGAAAGGATGACGCCCTGTCCGCCGAAGCCGGCGATACGAATCTCAGTTACTGGCATGTCTGGACCTCCATGCACGTGGTGTCGCACTCGTCGGTGCCTTCCAGGCCGCATTGCGCGGCGTACTCGTCTTTGTAACGGTCGCCGAGGGTGTGGACCATCTGCGCCTTCATCAGCGAGAGGTAGTCGGGGCGGTCGCGATCGACGAACTTGCCGACGACGATTTCGCCGTTCTTGGTCAGCTCGGTTTCGGCGGTCGGACAGCCGTTCTTGATCTTGCTTTTTTCTTTGTAGAACTTCATCGTGTCGAGCCCGTCGCCCATCTTGTTGCGGCGCTGGTAAAGCGTCGGACAGGGCGAGAGCACTTCGATAAAGCAGAAGCCTTTCTTGGTGAACGCCTCGGCCATGGACTTCGCGAGCTGGCGAACGTGAAACGTGGTCCAGCGCGCGACGTACACGGCGCCCGCGGCTTCGACCAGGTGCGGCAGGTTGAACGACGGATCAAAAGTGCCGTACGGATGCGTGGAGGTGATCACGTCGCCGGGAGTCGTGGGCGCTGTCTGGCCGCCGGTCATGGCGTATACGAGGTTGTTGACGCAGATGACTTTCAGATCGACGTTGCGGCGCGCGGCGTGAATCAGGTGATTGCCGCCGATCGCCGACAGGTCGCCGTCACCGGAGTAAACGACAACGTTAAGATTGGGATTCGCCAGCTTCAGGCCGGTGGCAAACGGAATGGCGCGCCCGTGCGTGGTGTGGAACGAATCGAGCTTCACGTACCCGGCAACGCGTCCGGTGCAGCCGATGCCGCTGACGATCGCGAGGTTCTTCAGGTCGATCTCGCTATCGATTAACGCGCGAGAGAAGCTGTTGACGGTGGTGCCGATGCCGCAACCGGGGCACCAGATGTGGGGCATGCGGTCGGTGCGCAGAATGCGTTCGACCGGATTGATTGCCTGCGTGCTCATCGGTTCACCTCCAGGATGGCGTTGAAGATCGCCTGCGGATCATGGACGCTGCCACCCGCATGGGCGACATGACGGACCCTTGCTTTGCCGTCTGCGGCGCGCTGGACTTCATAGACCATCTGACCGAGGTTGATCTCCGGCACCACGAATCCCTTCACGCGCTGCGCGAGGTCGGCGATCACTTGTTCCGGGAACGGCCACGCAACGATCAGGCGCAGCTTGCCGACTTTCAGTCCTTGCGCGCGGGCCATGTCGATGGCGCGCTGCGCCACCCGCGAGGTGATGCCATACGACACAACCACCACGTCGGCGTCGTCGAGACCATCGGCCTCGTAGCAGACCAGGTCGGATGCGTTCTTGATCTTATCGACCAGGCGCTTCACCAGCTTGTCCTGCACGTTGACGGTCATGTTCGGGTAACCGCGCTCGTCGTGGGTCAGACCGGTGATGTGGAAGTTGTAGCCATCGCCGGCGCGCACCATGTCGGGAACGAGGTCGCCGTTCGATTTGTAGGGCAGGTATTCGCCGGGCGCGGCCTTGGTGAAGCGGCGCGGCGTGACGTCGAGCTGCTCGGCCGGCGGGATCACGACCTTCTCGGTCATGTGCCCGACCACTTCGTCCATCATCACCATCACCGGAACGCGGTATTGTTCCGAAAAGTTGAACGCCTTGATGGTGAGGTCGAAGCATTCCTGCGGCGAGTTCGGGCAGATGGCGATGATCGCGTAATCGCCATGCGATCCCCAGCGCGCCTGCATCATGTCGGCTTGGGCGGGGAGCGTCGGCAATCCGGTCGAGGGGCCGCCGCGCTGCACGTTGACGAAGACGCAGGGCGTCTCGGTCATCGCGGCATACCCGATGTGCTCCATCATCAGCGAAAAACCGGGGCCGCTGGTGACGGTGAACGCCTTGGCGCCGCCCCAGACCGCGCCTTGCAGTGCGATCGACGCGGCCAGCTCGTCTTCCATCTGGATGAACGTGCCGCCGACGGTGGGAATGCGTGAGGCGAAGCGCTCGACGACTTCGGTCGAGGGCGTGATCGGATATCCGGCGGCGAAACGAGCGCCCGCAGCCAGCGCGCCTTCGCAGGCGGCGTGGTCGCCGTCGATGAAATGAGTGCCGGTGAGGACGCCGGCGGGATCAGCGTGCATCCTTGGCCTCCTTCTTGGGATCGGTGCGGTAACCGAAGATGGCGAAGTCCGGGCAGTACATGCCGCACAGGTCGCAGCCGCTGCATTTTTCCGGGTTGACCATCTGCGGCGGGTGATAGCCCTTGGAGTTGAATGCCGAGGAGAGAGCCAGGACTTTCGTGGGGCAGAACTCGACGCAGAAGCCGCACGCCTTGCATCTCTCGACGTGGATGGAAACCGAACCTTTCGCCATCGCGTCCCCTTCTCACAGGAGGCCGCGGCGGGGATCACAAGTTCCTGTGATCATCTCCCCACCCTCCGCCAGAACCGGGCGGAAGGGTGGGCCACCCATCCCTACGGAGACGGCGTCCTGCTGGTTGTAATGCGGGTCGGAACACGTTGCGCGAACAGCGCATCCTCAACCACATCAGCATTCTGCGCCGCGGCGGGCGGAGGGGGTATGACGCACGTCACAAGCGGCTGTGACGGGCTGCACGGGACAGGAAGCAGCCGCTGATCGGTGGTTCTTCCGGATCACCGTTCTTCAGCGTTCATCAGCGGCCATTTTCTTCTTATGAAAGCTCGTTGAGCGCCTGCTCGAGCCGCCGCAAGCCCTCGGCGGTCATCTCCGTGTCACCACAGAGGCCCAGGCGAAAGTGTTGCGGCTGGCCGAAGTAGCTGCCGGGAACGAACGAGGTCTCGTACTTCTCGCGCAGGATTTTATGCAGCTCGTCCACGCTTCCCTTTAAGAGCCGCGGAAATACGGTAGTGCCGTACTGGTTGCGGACGACGTCGAGGTTCTTGCGCGAATCGAGGAAGCGATTCAGAACGGCGCGGTTGGTGTCGAGGATTGCCTTCGCGCGCTGGGCGATCTTTTCGAGATTATCGAGCGCGATGACTCCGAGTTGCTCCGCCGGATGCGCCGGGATTCCGTAAAAAACGTCGGCGAGGTGCCACATGCGGTCGGCCAGTTCCGGGTCGGCCAGCACCCAGCCGCAGCGGATGCCGCTCAGGCCGAACGCTTTTGTCAGGCTGTTGGTCACCACGAACGTCTTGGGGTCGAGATGGAAGGATGATGCCGGTTTATCCGCGAATAAAGCTTCCAGGTACAC
>JBOGLI010000613.1:0-2974 GCA_050746165.1 Terriglobales bacterium
GACTTACACCATCACGGCTTTCGCCACTTCCACGCCAGGGAAGAAGCACATGGGCGTGTCCTTCGAGGTGCGCAGGCCGGGCCGCATCTCGAACAGCGCCGGGATGCAGTTGACGGTAATCGCCGCCGTTGCCAGGTCGCCGTGGATGCCGCCCGGAATCTGCAGAGTTAATTCGGGCGTACCGTGGATAGTAACGGTATCGATCGAGTCCGGAGCGCCGAGGTACATCTCCAATTTCAGATTGACGTATTCCTTGCCGTTGCTCGTTCCGCGCGCCACTTGCCGCACGCCGACTACTTTCCCGGCGGGGACATCGAAAAAGTCGGTCACCACGCGGTCGGTCGCGACCACCGGCTCGATTACTTCGGTGACGTCGTCCACCGGCAGCGCCAGCGAATCGGCGACCATCCCCACGGACTCGGGCAGGCCGTGGTGCTTGATGATTCCGTCCTTCACCTTCTGGTGGAACTCCTCGACGGTCAGGCCGCTGCCGATCTTCGCCTGTAAAGGCTGGCGGCGCTTGCTGGCGTTGACGATGCGGTGCGCGGTCGCGCCGGTGACGCTCTGGCACGCGGTCGCCAGCGTGAGGATCATCTTGTCCATGGCGAACCCGGGGTTCACGCCGGTGCCGAGGATCACCACGCCGTTGCGCTTCGCGGCTTCGTCCAGCTTGTGGCTCAGCTCGGGATGCTTGCGGAATGGGTACGACAGCTCCTCGCACGTCGAGACCACGTGCATCTCGGCGTCGAGGCAGTCGAGCAGTTGCTTTTCCACCGATTTCAGGTACGACGAAGTCGTGTGCACGACCACGTCGGCGTTCATCGCGAGCACCGAATCGGCGTCGGCACTGATCTTGACGCCCAGTTCACGGCCTACGCCCGCCACCTCGCCCAGGTCGCGGCCTGCTTTGTTGGGATCGATATCGATCGCACCAATGATATTGAGTTCGGGCTTCTGCGCCATCAGGCGCACCATGCCGGCGCCGATTGGACCGACGCCGTATTGAACCACTCGAATCCTTTTCATGATTACCTCCGGATGATTGCTGGAAACTTTGTATCGTACCGCAAGAAAGCCGACAAAACCATTTCCGATTGCCGATGGCGTATGGCTCATGGCTCATGGCGCATGGCGCATGGCGCATGGCGCATGGCGAAGACCTTACCATGTGCCATGAGCCAGTTCGCCGTATACTCCGCAAATAAATCTGAACAGCGCCGTGTGCGCTGCCGTCTTCATGAATGAGAGCAGGCCGATGAGCGCGGGGCAGGTCGCATTGAACGAGGCGGTCGCGATGGCGGAGAGGACAACGGACCTGGAAACCGTCGTCCGCGAGCATTCGCGCCTGGTCTTCCGAGTCGCCTACTCGGTGCTGCGCAACCGCGAGGACGCCGAAGACGCCGCGCAGGAGACCTTCATCCGCCTGATGCGGCAGGACCTCAGCAAGATCGAGGAGCCGCGGCTGTGGCTGGCGCGAGTGGCCTGGAGAGTTGCGGTGGATCGCGTGCGCCGGCGGCCGTCGCCGCCGCTGGAAGACGAGTTTCCGGAGATTATTGACGGCGCACGCTTGGCCGACGATGCGCTGCTCGATGCGGAATTGCAGGCGAAGGTGGAATCGCTGATCGAAGCGCTGCCACGCAAGCTGCGCGAGGTGGTCCGGCTCTCGACGGTGGAAGAGATGAATTCCGCTGATGTCGCGCAGGTGCTGGGAATTCCCGAAGGAACGGTGCGAACCAGGATGTCGCGCGCGCGACAGATATTACGGGAGAAGCTGATGGCGTACATGGAGAAGAAGTGATGAACCGCGAAGAGCGCGAACGGATGGTCGACGGAGCGCTGGCGCGGGCACTCGCGCCGAGACAGGTTGAACCGCGCGACAGATTCGAGGAGCGGTTGCTGGCCAATCTCGCGGCGCAGCCCGAGCGGCGGCCGTGGTGGAGATGGGTGTGGGTGCCGGCGCTGGCGGCCGTTGTGGTCATCGCCATCGCCCTGGGAATTCACGCTCTGCGCCGTCCCGCGAATGTGATCGAAACCCGTGGCAACACGCCGCCGCCGGAGCAGCCTGTCGAGACCGCGAAGGCGCCGGCCCAGCGACCACAAGTTGTACGCCACAAGGCGGTGCGCCGCGTTCAGCCGCACGTTCAATTGGCGCACGCAAATCCTGCGCCTATCATCCTGCCGAAGCAGGATGTTTTTCCGACGCCGGTGCCAATGACCGGACAGGAGCGGCTGCTGCTCGCGCTCGTCCACCGCCGTCCTCAACAGGCAAAGGAAATTGCTGAAGAGCAGGAGACTTATCGCCAACGAGTCCAGACATACTTTGAATCCGGCGTGCCATCCGGCGAGCCGGACACGGCCCAGCGAATGCGCTAATCCGAAGGAGACAATCGATGCGTAAGCTCGTTATCGCTGTACTGATCCTGGTGTCGGCTGCCGCGCTTTCAGCGCAGCAACCAAAGCCCGACAAAGCCCCTAATAACGATTTTTCCTGGGCGCAAGCACCCTATCGTCTTGATTTCGTCGTCAAGGAGCTAGACGGAGGCAAGGTTATTAACAGCCGCCAGTATTCGATGATCGTGGAAGCCTCAGACCGCCTCCGGGGTCTCGGCAAAGGAGTCGTGAAATCCGGCGATCGCGTACCAGTAGCTACCGGCTCGAAGGACGGCAACACGCAAATTCAATACATCGATGTCGGCGCGAACATCGACGCGTCGCTATATACGATGGAGAACGGGCTGATGCTCATGGGCTCCATTGAGATCAGCGCCATCGCGCCCAACGAGGTGCCTGGATCGCAAAACCTTCCAGACCCGGCTATTCGCCAAGTGCGCGCCGAGGTTCAGGCGGAGGTCTTCCCAGGAAAGTCAAACCAGATCGCATTGCTCGACGACATGACGAGTAAGCACCGCTTCATCGTCGAGGTGACGCCGACGAAGCTGAAGTAGTTGTCATTCCGAGCGGAGCGAGGAATCTG
>JBOGLI010000614.1:0-5466 GCA_050746165.1 Terriglobales bacterium
GGATGTTGCTGTTGGTACTGGGCGCGTTCACCGGCGCCTACCCGCTGATGTATTTCGCACAGGAATTCATTTCACTCAACGCGGCCATTCTTTGTTCGTCCGGCCTGGTACTGGTCATCATTGCCGTCCGCACGCTGACCATGATGAGACCGGGCGTGGCCTTGCTGGGCGTGGTACTGCCCGCTGCCGCCGTCCTCAGCGTGACCATCGTGGCCGCCATTGAAAAACGCCTTCAAGGCCTGCTCATCACCGGCACAGCCCTAGTTTTCTTTATTGTCGCCATGATGCTCGTTCCGCGATTGAAACCGGCCGAACCTTTGCCCAGCGCCGGCAAAATACCATCACCGTCGGCGGCTCCAGCGAAGAACGTTTGACTCGAAAACCAGCCATCAGCCAGACCAGCGCTGCCGCGACGTGGAGGTTTGAATCCGTGTCTATCTGTGTCCATCCGTGGTTGAAAAAATGCCTCACGCTTTCACCAGGACGAAGCGGTCGGAAGCTAATGGAATGCGGAGTGCGGAATTCGGAATTTTCTCACCGGAAGCAACGGATGTTGCTTCTTTGGCAAAATAAGTGAGGGTGCCCGCCCCTTTACAATCTATGGTGATTTCAGGGTCGTTGGCGATGAGCCAAACTGGTTGAAATTCACTGCCCACACGGCCGTTTCAGCAGTCAATGATTTTAAATTTTTCAACAACATGAGCACGAGACCAAAACTGACACTGGACGCCAACGAAAGCGTCGCCCACGTCGCCTATCGCCTCAACGAGGTCATGGCCATCTACCCCATCACGCCGTCATCGCCGATGGCCGAGTTCTGCGATCAATGGGCGTCCGAGGGCAAAAAAAATCTCTGGGGCACCATCCCGTCCATTGTGGAATTGCAAAGTGAAGGCGGAGCCGTCGGCGCGGTCCATGGCATGTTGCAAACCGGTTCCATGGCCACCACGTTCACGGCGTCGCAGGGCCTGCTGCTGATGATTCCCAACATGTACAAGATCGCCGGCGAGCTGACGCCGTGCGTCATGCATGTCGCGGCACGATCCATTGCCGCACACGCGCTCTCCATCTTCGGCGACCACCAGGACGTGATGGCCGTGCGCCAGACCGGTTGGGGCATGCTCTCCAGCAACAACGTGCAGGAGGTGATGGATTTCGCGCTCATCGCCCAGGCGGCGAGCATGGAGTCGCGCATTCCGTTCGTGCATTTCTTCGACGGCTTCCGCACTTCGCACGAGGTCGCCAAGGTCGAACAGCTCACCATGGACGACCTGCGCGCCATGATCGACGACTGGCTGGTGAAGAAACATCGCGAGCGCGGATTGAGCCCGGAGCGCCCGGTTATACGCGGCACCGCGCAGAATCCCGACGTTTATTTCCAGGCGCGCGAAACCGTCAATCCCTACTACCTCGCGGTCCCCACGATCGTGCAGAACATGATGGACAAGTTCGCCGCGCTCGTCGGGCGCCGCTACAAGCTCTTCGAGTACGTGGGCGCCGAGGATGCCGAGCGCGTGATCGTGATGATGGGCAGCGGCGCCGATGTTGCGCATGAAGCCGTCGAGGCCCTGGTGGCGAAAGGCGAAAAGATCGGATTGCTGAAAGTACGCCTCTATCGGCCCTTCTCGCCGGAGCATTTCCTCGCTGCCATTCCGAAGACGGTGAAAGCGATCTCCGTTCTCGACCGCACCAAGGAGCCGGGCGCATCGGGAGAGCCGCTGTACCTGGATATCGTATCGGCGTTCCGCGGCAATCCGTTCGCGCCGCAGATCGTTGGCGGGCGGTATGGTCTCTCTTCGAAGGAATTCACGCCGGCGATGGTGAAGGGCATTTTCGAGAGCCTTGCGCAGTCGCAGCCCAAGAACCAGTTCACTGTGGGCATCGTGGACGACGTAACGCACACTTCCCTGCCCTACGATCCGGCTTACTCAACCGAAGACGCCAAGACGGTACGCGCGCTGTTCTACGGTCTCGGAGCCGACGGCACCGTGGGCGCGAATAAGAACTCGATCAAAATCATCGGCGAGGAAACCGGCAATTACGCGCAGGGCTACTTCGTGTACGACTCGAAGAAGTCCGGCTCGATGACCACCTCGCACCTGCGCTTCGGACCGAACCCGATCCGCTCCAGTTACCTGATCTCGCGCGCCAGCTTCGTCGCCTGCCACCAATTCCAGTTCCTGGAGCGCATCAATGTGCTCAGCGCCGCGCAAGAAGGCGCGATTTTCCTGCTGAATTCGCCCTTTGGCCCCGACGAAATCTGGGACCGCCTCCCGCGCACGCTGCAGAGCGAAATCATCACCAAGAAGCTGAAGTTCTACGTGATCGACGCGGTGAAGGTCGCTCGCGAAACGGGCATGGGCGGTCGCATTAACACCATAATGCAGACCTGCTTCTTCGCCATCTCCGGCGTGCTGCCGCGCGAGGAAGCGATCGAGCAGATCAAGAAAGCAATCAAGAAAACGTACGGCAAGCGCGGCGAGGCCGTCGTACAGAAGAACTTCGCCGCCGTCGATGCTACGCTGGAGAACCTGTTCGAAGTGAAAATCCCCAGCGCGGTCACCAGCACGATCGACCTGTACCCGCCGGTGTCGCCGCACGCGCCGAGCTTCGTCAAGAACGTGATCGGCGAGATCATCGGGCTGAACGGTGATGCCCTGCCGGTCAGCGCCATGCCAATCGATGGCACCTTCCCCAGCGGCACCGCGAAATTCGAGAAGCGCAACATCGCGCTGGAAATTCCGGTGTGGGACGAGAAGCTCTGCATCCAGTGCGGCAAGTGCGTGATGGTCTGTCCGCACGCCGTGATTCGCGCCAAGGTCTATGACCGCGCCGCGTTGAACGGCGCCCCCGTGGCCTTCAAGTACGCCGACGCCAAATGGAAGCAGTTCTCCACCGACGCCTACTCGCTGCAGGTCGCTCCGGAAGACTGCACCGGCTGCGGCATTTGCATCGAAGCGTGCCCGGTGAAGGACAAGACCGAGCCCAAGCGCCGGGCCATCAACATGGTTCCGCAACCGCCGCTGCGTGCGCAGGAAGCCGCGAATTGGGACTTCTTCCTCTCGCTGCCCGAGATCGACCGAACCGCATTGAGCGCATCGCAAGTGAAAGACCTGCAACTGCTCGAGCCGCTGTTCGAGTTCTCCGGCGCATGCGCTGGGTGCGGCGAGACACCGTACATCAAGGCGGTCACGCAACTGTTCGGCGATCGTGCCGTCATCGCCAACGCCACCGGATGCTCGTCGATCTACGGCGGCAACCTGCCAACCACGCCCTACACGCATAATGCGCAGGGTCGCGGCCCGGCCTGGTCGAACTCGCTGTTTGAAGATAATGCCGAGTTCGGTCTCGGCATCCGCCTCTCCATCGACGCGCAAACCCAGTTCGCGCACGAACTCGTGCACCGGCTGGCGCCGCAAATTGGCGAGAACATGGCCGCCGACCTGCTCGCCGCTGACCAGAAACACGAGGCCGGCATCCAGAAACAGCGCGAGCGCGTGGCGCTGCTCAAGCAGAAGCTCGAAAACATCGCGTCACCTGAAGCTAAGCAGTTGTTCTCGATCGCCGACGTGCTGGTGAAGAAGAGCGTCTGGATCATCGGTGGCGATGGCTGGGCGTATGACATCGGCTACGGCGGGCTGGACCACGTGATCGCCAGCGGGCGCAACGTCAATATCCTGGTGCTCGATACCGAGGTTTATTCCAACACCGGCGGGCAGATGTCGAAGTCCACGCCTCGTGGAGCGGTCGCGAAATTTGCGGCGGGCGGTAAGCCGCGTCCGAAGAAAGATCTCGCGATGATGGCCGTGGCCTACGGCAACGTGTACGTCGCGCGAGTGGCGTTCGGGTCCAGCGACATGCAGACGCTGAAGGCGTTGAACGAAGCCGAGGCCTACGACGGGCCCTCGCTCATCATTGCCTACTCGCACTGCATCGCGCACGGCTACGATCTCGTGCACGGCCTCGACCAGCAGAAGCTGGCCGTGCAGTGCGGACACTGGCCGCTCTTCCGCTACAACCCCGACCTCGCGCTCGAGGGCAAGAACCCGTTCCAGCTCGATTCGAAAGCACCCTCGATTCCGCTCGAGAAGTACGCCTACAACGAGACCCGCTACACCATGCTCACGCATTCGGCTCCCGCGCAGGCCGCCGAGTTGCTCAAGGAAGCGCAGCAGGACGTCGAGCACCGGTGGAAGCTCTACGAACACATGGCCCACATGGCGGCCCTGCAGGTAAAGACCCCAACCGCGCCCGAACCCGCGACGCAGCCAAAGGAAACGGTGAAAGCATGATCGACCTGACTACGACCTATCTCGGAACGGAGTTGAAGAACCCGCTGGTGGCATCCGCGTCGCCGCTCGCGAAAGACATAGACCTGCTGCGCAAGATGGAGGACGCGGGCTGCGCCGCCGTCGTCCTGCACTCGCTGTTCGAGGAACAGATCGAAGTCGAAAGCAATGAACTCGATCGCCACTACTGGGCCTCGAGCGCGATCGGCAGCGAAGCCATGCAGATGTTCCCAGAGCTCGAGGCGAAGGCGCTCGGGCCGCAGGAGTACCTGGAGCACATCCGCCGCTGCAAGCAGGCGCTGCGCATTCCGGTGATCGCCAGCCTCAACGGCGCCTCACCGGGCGGGTGGACGCGTTACGCCAAGCTGATGGAGCAGGCCGGCGCCGACGCGCTGGAGTTGAACGTCTACACCATTCCGACGCACGCTCACGAAAGCGGCTTCGACCTCGAGTACTCCTACGTTTGCCTGGTGAAGCAGATCAAGGAGTCGGTAAAGATACCGGTCGCGGTGAAGCTCGGATCGCAGTTCACCTCGTTCGCCAACGTCGCCAAGCAGTTGGACAACGCCGGCGCCGATGCCCTCGTCATTTTTAATCGCTTTTACCAGCCGGACCTCGATCTCGAGAATCTTGAAGTCGTGCCCAGCCTGGTGCTCAGCCGGTCGCATGAACTGCGGCTGCGTTTGCACTGGACCGCTATCCTTCACGGGCAGGTCGGGTGCGACATCGCCATCACCGGCGGCGTGCACACCGCCGCGGACGTGCTGAAATCGATGATGGCGGGCGCGAAGATCTCGATGATGACTTCGGCGATCCTCGAACACGGCCCGGAACGTTTCCGCGCCATCCGCAGCGACCTGCTTACCTGGATGGACGAGCACGAGTACGAGAGCATTCGCCAGATGCAGGGCAGCATGAGCCTGCGCAAGGTGCCGAACCCGCAGGCGTTCGAGCGGGCGAATTACGTGCGCGTGCTGAGCTCGTATGCGATGGAGAAGACCGCCGGAGTGAAGGCGTAAAGCGCAACCCACACGTCGATATCACGATAGCAATAACGCATCTGGCGTGATATCATGGTTGCACCATGGGAAGTTTAGTCGTCCGCAACATTCCGGAATCCGTGAAAGACCGCCTGAAAAAGCGGGCGAAGACACATGGCCGCAGCATGGAAGAAGAG
>JBOGLI010000615.1:0-3395 GCA_050746165.1 Terriglobales bacterium
TCAGGGCACGGCTTCAGCCGTGCCGCCTGACTCGCCTCGCCTTCTTATGTCCAAAAAACCTCTGCGTCCACCGCGTCCTCTGCGTCAAATCCCCCGCGTTCATTTCCAGGTGGTAGCCGCTGCCCCGAAAAGTTGTTGATGTCTTCTGACCAAAATTCCTCTGCGTCCCCCGCGTCCTCTGCGTCAAATCCCCAGGTCACTTCCCGATGCAGAACGTCGAAAAAATCAGGTTCAGGATGTCGTCTGTCGTCGTCGCCCCGGTCAGTTCGTCAAGCGCCCGCAGCGCAGCGTACAGATCCAGCAACAGCATCTCGTGCGGCGTGCTCGTCTCCGCCGCCTTCCGGGCCGCGTCCAGCGCATCGAGCGCCGCCTGCACTGCCTGCTGCTGACGCAGGTTGGTGAGCATCGCCGTCTCGCGCTCGCTGCCCCCGTCCACGTGAATGTGCCGCAGGATCTCCGCTCGCAACTGTTCGATACCTTCGCCGGTAATCGCCGACGTGCGCACACTCCCATTGCCGCCGCCGTCTATCGCGATGTCGCACTTGTTCCCGACCATGATCGTGCGCCGCTCATCCAATCCGGCGATCGGCTCTTGGTCCTGCGGCTGGCTTAGGTCATTCACCATCAGCACCACGTCCGCCTCCGCCAGCGCCTCCATCGACTTCCTCACTCCAATCGACTCCGCCTCGTCCGCTGCCGCTCGAATTCCCGCCGTATCCACCAGGTGTACCGGAATCCCGCCGAGCGCAACCGTTTCCGTCACCAGGTCACGCGTCGTTCCCGGCGTCGCCGTCACAATCGCGCGCTCGCGCTCCACCAGCCGGTTAAAGAGCGACGATTTCCCCACGTTCGGCCGCCCGACAATCGCCAGCGTTAATCCCTCGCGCACCAACTTCCCGTACGCAAACGACCGCGCCAGCTCCCGCAGCGGCGCCGCAATCTCCTCGATCCGGCCGCGGATCGTCTCCCACGGCAGCACCGATACGTCGTCCTCGGCAAAGTCGATGCCCGCCTCCAGCGTCGCGATCAGTTCCACCAGTTTCTGCTTGTGCGGTGCGATGGCCTTCGAGAGCGAACCTCCGAGTTGCCGCGCCGCCGCCCGCGCCTGGAACAGCGTCTGCGCGTCGATCAAATCGCGCACCGCCTCCGCCTGCGTCAGGTCGATCCGCCCCTTCAGAAATGCCCGCAGGGTGAACTCGCCCGGCTCCGCCAGCCGCGCCCCTCCCGCCAGGCACCGCTCCACGATATATCGCAGCACGACCGGTGATCCGTGCGCAGAAATCTCGATCACATCTTCCGTCGTGTAGGAGTGCGGCGCGGCAAACAGCGTGACCACCACCTCGTCGATCTTCTCCGGCGCTGACTCCGGCGTCTCGTCCGGCCGTAGCACTGGCGTCTCGCCGGTCACGCTGCGGCTGGTATCGACCAGCTCTCCGAAAACAGCTTTCTGCGGCTCGAATGGATGCTTCAGCCGCAGCAGCGGCGCCGCGATCTCCCGCGCCCTCGCGCCCGACAGGCGTACCACTCCCAGCCCACCTCGTCCCGGCGGCGTCGAAATCGCGACGATCGTGTCATCGAGTTCCACCGTGCCAGTTTCAGTTTCAGTTTCAGAAAAAGCAAGAAGGGTATGTCGGTTTGTCAGTTTTTCAGTATCTCAGCACGAAACGGCCGTGTGAGAAGAGGCAGCAGTTCGGAGCGTACATACTGAAATACTGAGATACTGAGATACTGAAATACCCTCGTCCCTTGCCCCTTGTCCCGCGCCCCGGCCCCCTGATTTACAATGAACCCAATGCTGACCACCGACACAATCTGGGAAAAACTCCGCAACTGCTACGATCCGGAGATCCCGCTCAACGTTGTGGACCTCGGCCTGATCTACAACATTTCCATCGAGAACGAGGGCGACGTGGTCGTCGAAATGACGCTCACCGCGCAGGGGTGCCCCTCGCACACCGAGATCAGCCGCGATATCCGCCAGACCCTGCTCAGCACGCCCGGCGTCGGTAACGTCAGCGTGAATGTCGTCTGGGACCCGCCCTGGACCCCGCAGCGCATCAGTCCCGAAGGCCGCCAAAAACTCGGCATCGAAGAGTAATCGGGTGATCGGGTCATACGGTCATCGGGTCAACGAACCGTTTTCGGAGCAGGGCCTGTTGACCCGATGGCCCGATCATCCGATGATCCGATCCCGCCCGCCTCTGCTAAAATAACGGTGACTCCTGAAGTCGGGACGTAGCGCAGCCTGGTAGCGCACCTGCTTGGGGTGCAGGGGGTCGCTGGTTCAAATCCAGTCGTCCCGACCAATTCTTCCTCCCATCGAAACCGACCCGCCGCGCCACCTTCAGCTCTGAGTAAAAACAATCATTGTGCGTCCACCCCCGTTGCGCCATGCTTCGGATCGGCTTATGCTCTCACGCACGGCAGCAAGAGGATGGCGGACTTGGTGAGGCTCGCCACATCGTCCCCGATCTCCCACGATAGCGAAGAAAAATGCTTTCTTCGGTCCTCGTGCCAGCCAGATGAGCGGACAGACAAAGGAGAAAATCGGATGGCATTCTGCACAAATTGCGGTTCGGCGATAACGCAACAGTCCCAGTTTTGCTCAAGCTGTGGCAAACCAACTGGAGCTGCGGCAGCCTCAGGCGGCAGTGGGAAGGTCGCGGCCACGCAGGTTGCCCCTGCGAATTCGGGTACACCGCAGAACCGGATTACCGGTACCACGATGCCGGTGCTGGAATTTACTCTCCAGCCCAATGACGCCATCATCTCCGAAGCCGGCGAGCTTTCGTGGATGGGCAGCTCAATTCAACTGACCACGCATACGCAATTTGCGGGTGGCGGAGGCCTGATGGGTATTTTGAAGCGGGTGGCCGGCGGCGGCTCCATCTTCATGACCGAGTACCGCGCGTCGGGTTCTCCCGGTGAGCTTGCCTTCGCGGCCAAACTCCCCGGACATATCGTTCCGGTGGAAGTGGCGCCCGGTTCCGAATATATGATTCATCGCCACGGATTTCTCTGCGCTACCTCGCAGGTGCAACTCTCCGTTGGTTTCCAACAATCGCTGGGAGCGGGCGTCTTCGGCGGCGACGGTTTCCTGCTGCAAAAACTCAGCGGGCAGGGAACAGCCTGGCTGGAACTCTCGGGAGAACTGGTCATGCGCGACCTGCAGCCGGGCGAGACCCTGCGCGTCCATCCCGGGCACGTCGGTGCGTTTCAGGCGTCCGTCTCATTCCAGATCACGACGGTTCCAGGCATCAAAAACATGATCTTCGGTGGTGATGGCATCTTTCTCGCCGCCCTGACTGGCCCCGGCCGAGTGTGGCTGCAGACTTTGCCCGTAGCCAATTTGGCCCACGCCATCGAGAAGTACTTGCGGCGCGATGGTGCACGGC
>JBOGLI010000616.1:0-5242 GCA_050746165.1 Terriglobales bacterium
AAGGTGCGGCCCTCGTCGGGAATGATGGGCACGACGTACTTACCGACATCGGGGTCTTTCATCATCGTGCGCAGCATGCTGACAAAGCCCATGGTGGTGGAAACGCCGCGGCGTCCGGAGCCGGAGAGGAACTCCTGAAACAGATCGAGAGAGGGCGCCTTGAAGCCGGTATCGGGCGTCTCGCGATGCATCATGAATCCGCCCAGCGCCTTGCGGCGTTCCACAGCGTAGCGCATCTCGGGACTGTTCTCGCCGGGGTGATAGAACTTCCCTTCCTTCGCATCGTCTTCCGAGATGGGAATCTCGAAGCGCTGGCGGAAGGCGAGGATGGATTCCTCGCTGAGCTTCTTTTCCTGGTGGGTGGCGTTGCGGGCTTCCGCGGAACCGAGGCCGTAGCCTTTGACGGTCTGCGCGAGGATGATGGTGGGGCCGCCACGGTGTTCGACGGCGCGCTTGTAGGCGTTGTAAACCTTTTGGGGATCGTGGCCGCCGCGATGCAGGTTCCAGAGCTGGTCGTCGGTCATGTCCTTGACCAGCTCGAGCAGCTCGGGATACTTGCCGAAGAACTGGTGGCGGACGTAGGCGCCGCCCTTAACTTTGAAGTTCTGCATCTCGCCGTCGACGAGTTCGCCCATGCGCTTCAGGACCAGCCCGTGCTTATCGCGGGCGAAGATGGGGTCCCAGTCGGAGCCCCATAGGCACTTGATGACATTCCATCCGGCGCCGCGGAAGGCGGCTTCGAGTTCGTTGACGATCTTGCCGTTGCCGCGGACCGGACCGTCGAGGCGCTGGAGATTGCAGTTCACGACGAAGATGAGGTTGTCGAGCTTTTCGCGCGAGCCGAGCGTGATGGAGCCCATGGATTCGGGCTCGTCCATTTCGCCGTCGCCAAGGAAGGCCCAGACCTTGCGCGGAGAGTGCGGAATCAGGCCGCGATTTTCGAGGTACTTCATGAAACGCGCCTGGTAGATCGCATTGAGCGGTCCGAGACCCATGCTGACGGTCGGGAAGCGCCAGAAGTCGGGCATGAGCCACGGGTGCGGATAGGAGGAGAGACCGGGGTGATCGCCGCGTAATTCGTGGCGGAAATTCTTGAGGTGCTCTTCCTTGAGACGTCCGATCAGGAAAGCGCGGGCGTACACGCCGGGGGCGGCATGGCCCTGGAAGTAAATGAAGTCGCCGGGAAGGTCGCCGTAGCTGGCGTGGAAGAAATGATTGAAGCCGACTTCGAGCAGCGTCGCCAACGAAGAATAAGTGGAGATGTGGCCGCCAATGCCTGGGTCCTTCTTGTTCTGCTTGTGGACCATGGCCATTGCATTCCAACGCACCAGGCTCTTAATGCGGCGTTCGAGGGCGCGGTCGCCGGGATAGGGCACTTCTTCGGAGGCGGGGATGGTGTTCTGGTAGGGCGTGTTCAGATGGACAGGCACATCCACGCCGGACAGGTGCGCGCGTTCGACGAGAGCCTGCACGAGTTCACATGCGGCGTTGGAGCCCTCGCTGGCAACGACCTGGTCGAATGCCTCAATCCATTCGGAAATTTCCTCGTAATCCGGAGCGGTGCTGCCTGGCTTCAAATCAGCTTTCATAAATGCGCTTTATCCCCACGGGAGCGCACGCGCAGAAAAACGCGCGTGGCGGCCACGTCAATTTGAAATGATTCCCACACTCCAACTCAATAGCATAAACGCTTAGGTCGCGATTCGCGCAAAGGATTTGTAGAGCGTGTTTTCAACAATGAGTTTCTGCGCTGATGCCAGGCGCCCTCAGCGGCTAAAGCCGCAAGAACACTGGTCACTCTGCGGCGAGGCTGAAGCCGCGCCCTTCCGAAACCATTTCTGAAACAAACTCTAACGAACATGATGGAGCGCAGGCGGCGGGTCGCGCATCTGCTGGTAAGACGGAGGCGCAGGGGTGGGGACGATTCACGAGGCATTGGCGTACCTGGCAGCACACGGTTACGCGGTGTTGTTCTTCTGGGTCGGCGCGGAGCAAATGGGGGCGCCGGTGCCTGCGGCACCGATCCTGCTGGCGGCGGGCGTGCTCTCGGCGACCGGGCAGTTATCACTTCGCGGCGCGTTCTTGGTCGCCGTTATCGCCTGCGTGGTGGGCGACAGCACGTGGTATGCAGTCGGGAAGTCGAAGGGCACAGCGGTGCTGAAGACGCTGTGCCGGATCTCGTTGGAACCCGATTCGTGCGTGCGGCGAGCCTCGGAATTCATCGCGCGGCGTCGCGGACGCGCACTGCTGGTCTCGAAATTCATTCCCGGAATCAGCGCAATCGCTGTGCCTCTGACCGCCAATTCTGGCGTGCCACTGGCGCAATTCATTCTCTACGACCTCGCCGGGATCGTGCTTTATGCAGGCGCATACCTGATCGCCGGATATGTACTGGGGGGACGGATCGACCGGCTGGAACTGTTCGCGGGAACGATGAAGTCGGCGGCGGCGGGATTCGCGGTGGCGGGAACGGTGGCGATCCTGGCATGGAGGGTTCATCAGCGGCGGAGGTTCTACTCCGACCTACGCATGGCGCGCATTGAACCCGAGGCAGTATTGGCCATGATCGAAGGTGGCGAGCGGCCGTATATCGTGGACTTGCGGCATCCGCTGGATGTGCTGCCCGACCCGCGGGTGATACCGGGGGCAATGCGGATGCGTCCCGACGAAGTGGCGGCGCGGCACGATGAAATCCCACGCGACCGCGAAATCATCCTGTACTGCACCTGACCAAACGAAGCCTCGAGCGCCAGTCTGGCGCTCAAGTTAAGGCGCATGGGAATCGTGCGCGTGCGGCCACTGCTGGGCGGTTTCGAAGAATGGAAGCGGCGCGGGTATCCGCTAGAAGAAATCTATGTGGCGACGGAGGCGTGAATACGGGCTGCGGGCTGCGGGCTGCGGGACAAGAGGCACGGGACTCGGGGCGCGAGCGGCAGATTCGTTGGTGCGCACGGGATGACTTCTATCAACTACACGGCTATCAATTAAACGGCAGGGGAAGGGTCGGGAGTCCAGGAGCGTCCGATGGCGCGCAAGGTGGCGGCGAGGCGATCGTAGCGGTCGGCGACGGCGGCAGGTGACAAGCTGATTCCCGGCAAAACGTATCCGATGTAGGCGCGGCCCAAGGCGAGCATGCAATTGAGGCGGACACTGATGGCGGTGGAGACCATGTCCGCGCCCATGGCGGAAAGAGCGGGGTCCCGGCTGTCGCGGGCGGCTTCACCGAGTCGCAGGATCACGCTGGCGTTATGCGCGACCTGGCGCAGGTATTCCGCAACGGCGAGCACACGCGCGCGCTGAACGCGACGGAAGTCTCGGGCGGAGAGCCGCTGGCGGAGAAAGATCTCCTGGGCGGGATCGATGAGGTTGCGGAAGGACTCCAAATCAACCTCGACCAGGCTCAGGCAAGCCGCGTGCGGGTCCTTTACCTGCGCGGCGCGACCGCGGACGGCCGCCCACATGAGGGCAAGCGCGAGCACCGAGATGGCAATCAATAAATACATCAGTGATTCAGGAACTGCTGCACGGCGGAATTCCAGGAATCCAGCACGTCACTTCGGAAGGGCACAATCTCGCGATTACGCGACTGTTCGGAGCGATAGATGTAAACCGTCCAGACGGCAACGGCGGCCATATAGGCCAGCGACTTAAAAGTGGAGTAAACGAGGGCGGCGGAGGGGCCGTAATGGGCGCGAAGCGTGATCGCCGCCAGGTCAAGGCTGCAAAACAGGCAGAGGCCGGCAGTAATTCCAAAGACGCATTCACGCCAGCCGAGCGCGAGCGCCCTGGCGAGCACGAAAAGCAACACCACCAATCCGAGTTCGACAATCATGGCGCTGCGCTCGAAGAGCAAAACGGCAGCGACAAAGCGATCGGTGTCGGCGGCGGGAACGGCCACGGCTATCACGCCACCGACAATGACCAGCAGCATGAATGCCCAGCGGAAAATCATGACACTGAGGACACGCAATGCCCGGTAGCGGTGCAGGACGCTGCCGTACACCTCCTGGATGACAAAGAAAGCAAACGCAGTGTCGAGCAGCATCGAGGACGCATAGAGGGTAAAGTACGCGGAAGAGCCGCCGCCGAAGACATTACGGAAGGTCACCAGAAGGCCCGTTCGGAATACGCAAAACAGCGTGTAGAGGAAGAACATCCGCAATTCACGCCAAAGGCTTGTTGTATACATGCGCACCAGAATGGCTAGTTGCAAGGCAAACGTACATGCCGACAACGAATTAAAGTAGGCCTGTTCCAAAGCTATACGCCCGAATTCGACGTGCAGCATAGAACGGGCCGGGCCAAGCCTCAAGCGAATAATGCAAGGCACCGAACCGGTCAGCCGCAGCTCCGGAAATGTCTTCCTTCCGAGGAATCCGGGTGCTAGTCTGGCACGGAATCTTCGAAAGAAGTCACGACAGGCAGCCTTGTCGTGATTCCGGAAATTGGAACAAAGCCATGCGCGTTTTGTCCGCGAACGACGATTTCTGTTTCCGCACGCTGGCGGCGGTCGAAGGCAGCGTGCGGAAGCTGTCCTACATCTCCGGGCTGCGCGACATCGATGGCGATTACCGGCACTGGGGAATGCAGCGCACGCATGGCTCGGACGCAGCCAACGAAGCGATCGCAAGCAGTCATTCGCAAGCCTGGCTGCAGCTACTGCGCGCGCCGCTCCCCGAACTGGTCGCGGAGATAGAAAAGATCGATGACGGCGAACGCGACGAATTACTCGCCAGCCTGGTGGCGGCAACCGCACTTCCCGAGCAACTATCCGGCGGAAGCTTGAGACATTTCAGTTCAACTGTCTTGGCTTTGCAGCTTGTTTTCCAGGGGCAAAGCGCGCGGCGAGCCGCATAGCGACACCGACCACCTGGCCGATGACTTCCGCTTCATGGACCAGCTTCAGCACGCGCGGCCGGACGGGCGATAGTGGGTGCGGCTGGATAATCAAGTCATCTTCATTGCGGGAACACCACGAGCAAGCATACCCATCCCGAGTTTCTATGAAGTAGATAGGGCGCTCGTACTCGGAGGCCCATCCTCCTTCGACGACGGTATTTCTCGTCTCGTCCAGCTGTACAAACGAGCCCGGAAGCAACAACGGGTACATGGTCAAATCGGACTCGCCGATGTAGGCATAAGTAAACCTGTCCTGCGCAAAGCGATGAAGATAAGCGAAGGGGAGGGCGCCCCATTTCTCGACCATGCGGCCCAAATCGGAGGTCCGCGACAGATGAAAGGC
>JBOGLI010000617.1:0-3115 GCA_050746165.1 Terriglobales bacterium
ATGCTGGACCGCCTCGCAGTCCCGAATATCGAGCGCAAAACTGAGGACTTCGTTCGGACTAAGGCGCTCGATGGCATGCCTGCCACCGGCGGCATCGCACTGCGTGATTGCAACACGTGCACCGCAGTCGCACAATACCTTCGCGGTGCTGAACCCGATTCCGGTCGCGCCGCCGGTAACGAGGGCGACTCTTCCTGCCAGTTTCATAGACAATCCAGTGGATACATTGGACGTTCGAGGCGGTGGTATGTGAAGCGGCGGACATCAGCGGCGGTCAGGCCGGGGGTGTCGACCTCGATAATGCGGGAGGCGATCGGGGCGTAAGCGGCGCGGTAAGCGATGGCCGCCTTCACAACGATGATCCGCAGACGTGTGGGATCGATGCCGAGCGCCCCCAATTGTTGAAGATTCCACATCGGCATACGGCGCTCGGTAAGAACGACGAGTACGCCCCCGGTGTCGACAACGGCCGTACGGCCTTGGTCTTCGATCAACCCGTCGAACATTGGCCCGACGTTGCGGTAAATACCGTCGTGGAGCAGGCGCACGTTACCTACAATTTCCACTGGGTCGCCGTGGTGACGATCGCATTTGCCGCCCACCTTACCGGCGAAGCGGTTTCGAACGCCGACGGCAAGGCATTGCGCCACGGATTCCGGATCGCAGATCAACACGAGGGCGCTCTGCGCGTTCTGCCGCAACAATTCGGCCAACAGCACTGTGCCGTCTCCCGGAGTGCCGCCGCCGACGTTGTCGCCAACATCGACTAGGATATTGAGCCCATCCGGTTGTGCGACGGCCTGGCACACGGCCTCGGCGGCAGTGGGAATGCTACGAGCGAATTCGGCACGGCGGCTCCAGGCGAGATTGGCAACAGACTCGGCGGCACGAAAGGCCGCTTCACGCGTCTCTCCCACCCCGATTACCGCGAACCCGGCACGACAGACGTCGGTATAAGGGAACCCAGCACAAACGGTGACGCTGAGCACGCCGGGCGACTGCTCCGCGGCGTGGGCCGCGGCGATAATATCGGCCATCGGCGGGTGCTCCGTACCCTGCGCAAGGATGTGCGGAAGCATCGGACGGCGCATCAATATCATCTTAGGGCGCAGTTCGTCGCGTAGCATGCGGTTGAGAAGGGTGGCTGCCTCGACGGCGCGCTGGACCTGGTCGATGTGCGGATACGTATCGTAGCCGATGAGCGCGTCGGGCCAGCGCACCATCTCTTCGGTGAGGTTGGCGTGGAAGTCGAGTGTGACAACGAGCGGGATATCGCCGATCGTGGCGCGGACGCGGCGCAGCAGTTCGCCGTCCGCGTCCTCGAATGAATCGGAAACCATGGCGCCGTGGACCGAAAGCAGGACGCCGTCGAGCGGCGCAGCGGCCTGCAAGCGCGCCAGCAACTCGGAGGACAACGTTTCGAACGCTTCGTCGGTCACTGCGCCTGCAGGCATGCCCCAGGCCATCAGGGTGGGAGCGACCTCGAAGTCAAACTGCTGTGCGGCATCGAGAAAGCCTGCCAGTTCTGAGCACGTTCCTCGCCATTTGCGGAAGATTTCTTTGCCGTAATCGAGCGAGGATTCGGCAAAGCGCTCCATCGTCATAGGCTGTGAAAAAAACGTATTCGATTCGTGGAAGATACCGCCGACCGCCACGCGCATTAAACCCTTGCCTCCAGGAGCTCCGGGATAATTTCGGTGTGATCGATCACCGAAATGGTGTTTTCGCGAGCCGCTTCGCCGAGCGAATCGGGATCCTTGAAGCCATGGCCGGTGACTAAGCAGACGACGGCCTGGCCAGCAGTCACGCGGCCGTCGCGCACGGCACGAATACATCCGGCCAGCGCAGCCGCGCCGGCCGGCTCTGCCCAGATGCCCTCTTGGCGCAGCATCATGCGCTGCGCGGCGAATACCTCGCTGTCGGACACGGCAATTCCAGCGCCACCAGATCGGCGCAATTCTTGTACGGCCACAGATGCGTCGATGTCGAATGGCACAGCAAGTCCGCTGACGCGGGTTGTGCTGGTGATCGGGAGAATTTTATCGCGGCCCTCCCGGTGCGCTGAAACGACGGTCGCACAACCTTCGGGCTGAACTGCGTGGACCGACGGCGCCGAAGACGAGGCCGCGAAACCGCGGCATAAGGCAACAAATAGTCCGGCGCCACCTACTGGTACAAAGACGTGGTCCAGAGATTCGGAGAGCTGCCCGGCCAATTCCTGCGCGATACCTTGGACGGCGCGCATCGCGTCCGGACAGTAGCGAAACGCGGATACCACGACCGGAATTGAGTTTTCGTCCGAGATGCGGCGCAGCCGGCGATACACATCCATGGTGATTTCGGGCGAAGTAATGAAGTCGCGGATCCGGAAAACGCGGGCTCCGTGGCCCTGCATCTGGTGGAGCTTGCCCGAGGGTGCATGTTCATTGACGAAAATAGCGCACGTGATCCCGCACCGCGCGCAATAGGCGGCGAGCGACGAACCGGTATTACCCGACGAGGTCGCGATGCACGCAGTCACTGCGTCTCGCAGGAACTCTGTTACTTGCGCGGCGATGAAGCGGTCCTTATATGACCCGGTTGGGTTGCAGCTCTCCAGCTTGAACCATAGGCGGATGTCGAACTGGGGGCCGATGGCGACGCTCTCGACCAGCGGCGTGTTGCCTTCACCCATGGTGGCGATGCGGCTCAAAAAATCAAATCTCCTTGCCCGATTTGGCGAGGTATGAATCCCCTCTGGACCTGTTGGATGGCACACTGAAGATGGCGCTGACCGCCGCAGACGGTAAACAAGCCGTGGCCGGGAAAAAGGCCTACCACACCGAGATCGTCGAGCTTATGAAGATCCGCTCGATAGCCGGCCATCTCTGAACCATTGGAGTTGACAAGGCCGAGTATTCCTCCGTAGAAGACAACATCGCCGGTAAAAAGCCACCGCGAACCCTCAACATCGGTCAGGAAACAATGTGCGTCGCGGCTGTGTCCGCGCACGTGGATTGCCGTAAATTCCAGGCCGGCAATGCAAAAGCGCTCCCCGTCGCCGACGGCGCGGTCCACCGCGCAAGGGGAAAGTCGCAGCTCAGGCGGATATACGCCTTGCTGCCGCGCATTGCGT
>JBOGLI010000618.1:0-6084 GCA_050746165.1 Terriglobales bacterium
GGGCCGGGCCGCTCCCGCGCGGAAGCAGGAAAGCAGCGATCGCGCCAGCCGCAATCACCAACACCGCCGCGATCACCCACGGCTTCGCTTTCCGGTTTGCAGCCGCCGCCGACACCGCCGTACTGGCCGATGTATGCGCCAGCGCGTCCAGCGAGAAAGCCAGGTCGCGCGCCGATTGAAATCTTTCGTCCGGCTTCTTCTCCAGGCAGCGGCGGACAACGCGATCGACGGCCGGTGAGACGGACAGTCCGGTCGCGGTCAGCTCCTGTGGATCCTCCTTCAGGATCGCGTTCATGGTCTCGACCGAAGTCTCGCCGCGAAAGGCTCTTCGCCCGCTGAGCATTTCGTACAGCACCGCGCCGAAGCTGAAGATGTCGGTGCGCGCGTCCACTTCTTTGCCACGCACCTGTTCGGGCGACATGTATCCGGCGGTGCCCAACACCAGCCCGGGCGTGGTGCGGGCGCCCTGGAAGGACGGCCCGTCCTGGGTAACGTCCAGCCCGGCCGCGGCTGCCTGCTGGGTTCGGCGCAGCTTCGCCAGGCCAAAATCGAGGATCTTCACCCGCCCCTCGGTGGTGACAAAGATGTTTTCCGGCTTCAAGTCGCGGTGGACGATTCCTTTGTCATGCGCGGCGGCGAGTCCGTCGGCAATCCGGCATCCGTACTCAATCGCTTTGCGTTGACCGATCCCGCCGGCATCCAGCGCCTCCCGCAACGACTGGCCATCCAACAGTTCGCACACCAGGTAGGGCGCGCCTTCATGTTCGCCAATGTCGTGCAACTGAAGAATATTCGGGTGATCGAGTGCCGCGACGGCGCGCGCCTCCGCCTGGAACCGCTGCAGCCGGTCGGCATCGCCGGCCACCGCTGTCGGCAGGACTTTGATGGCCACTTCGCGGTCGAGTCGCGAATCCCGCGCCTTGTACACCTCGCCCATCCCGCCCGCGCCGAGCGGCGAGAGGATCTCATACGGCCCGAGATTCGTCCCCGCGGCTAATGCCATGCCTTCACCGGCCTTTCAGAAACTGCACCTTGAAACTGCTTCTCATTTCTTCAATTCCGCCTGCCAGTTCAGCATCACGCCAATCGAATTCGCTTCCGCATCCGCCGGTGTCACCGCGATGATGCGCTTGCCATCGGCGGAGACGTCGAACAGCGGCGCGGAGGTGTCGAGCAGGGGGAGCTGGAACAGTGGCCGGATCGACCGGATCTGCAGTGACTCTGGGCCCAGTGCAAGATCGGCATCCATGAGGCGATTGCCACGGGTCATGAAGAACAGGTGATGACCGTTGGCCCAGCGCACCAGCCAGCCGCCGCCGGTGGAGATTTGGAACTTGCCGCCGGGCCCCGGAAAGGGCACGACGTACACTTCGGAGCGCCCCGACTCATCGCTGAAGTAGGCCAGCCAGCGGCCGTCGGGAGAAAAATTACCGTCGTATTGGCTCGCGGACGAGCGCACTACCTGGATCGGCTTGCGATCTCCGAACAGCGGCAAAATCCAATTCTCCTCGCGCGCGTGAGACAAGCTGTAGATGTCAAAGGACAGATAACGTCCATCAGGAGACCAATCCACCGCCGGAGCACCGCGGACATCCTTGCCTAGGGTAAGCAGGATCTCTTCGCTGCCGGAACCGTCCGCCGGCTTGCGCGCCAGGACCGCCTTCCCATTCTCCTTGCGTCCATAGGCGATGTACTTGCCATCCGGCGACCAGACCGCCCAGGCGCCGTTGGCGCCGAAGGTCAGCCGCGTGCTCACGCCCCCCGCAGCGGGGACCGACCATAGGTCTTCCGCACCTGCCCCCGACCCGACGACCGCCAATACCTGTTTCCCGTCAGGCGAGATTTTTGGGCTGAGATAGGAAGTCACGGCCCCGATCGCGTCCTGTGGTTCGCCATTGAGGCCATACCACTGCAGGCGCGTCTTCTCCGCCGTGGTTTGAAACGCTACCACCGGCCCCGCGACAGAGTAGGTGGAAGCTTCCACCAGCGGTTCGGCGGTTCCAGTCACCTTGCCGGACGAGGCGTCGAAGCGCTGGGCAGAAACCGTATTGCCGCGCAAGAATAGAAGATAGCCGTTGCTGTAGGCCGGATACGCTGCGTTCTCCAAGACCAAGGTGTGAGTACCGGAGGAGAGTGAACCCATTTCGATTCGCGGCTGCTGCTGGCCATTCGCGCTGACGTAGAGAAAATGATCGCCGTCGGGCAAGAATGCGGGAAAAGACTGGAAGGTGTCGCCTCCGCTGAGGGGCGCCCAGGGTGAGGGACTGCCGGCCGTTGCCGCGATCTTATTCAGCGGCGAGCCCACCGGGTTGCTGAACAGAATGACGCCGCGGCTGCCCCACGCACCACTTAGCCGCCCGCGTGTGACATCGCACAGCACTTCGATCCGGCCTCCGTTCAGCGCCACTATCTTCAACTTGGAGTCGGCGAAGAACCCAACCGACCGGCTGTCGGGGGACCAGAAAGGCTGGGAAGCATTCTCTGTACCTTGCAGGGGAGTCGCCTCACGCGAGTCCAGCGGACGCAACCAGAGCTGGATGACGCCGTCGCGCCCGATGGCAGTGAACACCAGTTTCCTCCCGTCCGGCGAAACTGCGACTGGACAATCACCGAAGCCGAAGGCTACAAGGCGCGTATCCGGTGGCGCGGGCACAAATACGAGCGCGGGAGCAGGCGCTGCGGTGCGCGAGGCGCGCCACAACAAAAAACCGAAGGCGATCGCCAACACCACCAGCGAGGCAGCAGCAATCCAGGCGATATTGCGCGGTCTGCCGGACGCGGTGGTGGAGGGGACTTCCGGTACAAGCGCGCCGTCGCCGATCCAGCGTAACTGTAGCCCGATGTCGTGCACGCTCGCGAACCGCGCGTCGGGCGTCTTCGCCATGCAGGTGGCGATCAGCCGCTCCAGCGCTGGTGGTGTTGTTTGTACGATCGAGCTGACCGGTTGCGGCTCGTCTTCCAGGATCGCGCTGGCCACCTTGATCTGCGACTTGCCCGTGAACGGCCGCTTCCCCGTCGCCATCTCGTAAAGCACCGCGCCGAACGCAAAGATATCGCTGCGCGCGTCCGCCTCAGTTCCCTGGATCTGCTCCGGCGACATGTACTGCACCGTGCCCACCAGCGCGCCCTGTTGTGTCAGCGGCGAGAGCTGTGGGCTGGGAGAGCTCATCGTCAGCGCCGCACTCAGCAGCGGCGCCGAGCCGCTCCCAGCCGACGCACCCATGACTGCCGGCTTGGCCAGCCCGAAATCCAGCAGCTTCGCGCCCGACTTCGTCAGCATGATGTTGCCGGGCTTCAGGTCGCGATGTACCACGCCGGCGCGGTGCGCCCGGTCGAGCGCGTCCGCAATGTCGCAGCCGATGGAGACGAGTTCCTTTAACGGCAACGGCCCGCGCTTCAGCCGTTCCGCCAGCGACTCCCCTTCGATGAACTCCATCACCAGGAAATCGAGATCACCTTCCCGTCCGATGTCGTGCAACACGCAGATATTCGGGTGATTCAGCTGCGAGATAGTCTTCGCCTCGCGTTCAAACCGTACCTTCGACTCCGGCGACGAAATCAACGCCGAATTCAGGACCTTCACGGCCACATCGCGCTCCAACCGCGAATCCCGCGCCTTGTACACCTCGCCCATCCCGCCCGCCCCGAGCGGCGACTGGATTTCGTACGGCCCGAGCTTGGTTCCCGCAGCGAGGCTCATTTCGTCAGCCTCGCCGGCCAGTTCGTGATTACAACCGCCCGAGTCTGATCCGAGCGTTCCCCGCTGATATTGGCAAGGAAACGACGGCCGTCTGGCGTCGCGTCCCACGACGAACTGTAGAACGAGGTCGGCAGAAGCGTTGGACTGCTGAAATCCTGGCGCGCCTTGCCCGGCTCGAATGTGCTCCCATTCCACGACATCGGCAGCGAGTAGGTCGTGCCCTCGCCGTTGGTGTAATAAATCGTTTTCCCGTCGGCGGCCCAGCGGCTTTGCCATCCCCCGCCGTTGGTCAACTGCTGTTTTCCGCCCTCTGCCAGCGATGTCAGGTAAATTTCGTTGCGCCCGGTTTCGGTGGTTACGTAGATCACCCACTTGCCGTCCGGAGAAAAGCGCGCGAAGTGTGTTCCCACCGGGTCTTCGCTAAGCAGGCGCGGCTTGCCGCCCGGCGCCAGGGGCAGAACCCAAGTCGTGGTCGGGATCGAGCCGCTGCGCTGTTCGAAGAGCAGGTTCGTTCCGTCGCGCGAGACGTCGCTGACGTGAATTGGTTCCGCACTCTGCAGGATCGTCGTCTCTTGTCCTGATCCGTCCACCGCTTTGCGCATGACGCGGCTGGATTTTGACAGGCTCGCGTAATACAGGAACTTGCTGTCTCCGGACCAGACAAGCCCATCGGCCGTCGCGCCGAAGGTGAAACGGACGCGCGTGCCCTCGGCGATATCGAGGATCCAGATCTCATGATTGCTGCGCGTCAGCCCGGCAACCTTGCGCCCGTCGGGTGAAATCCTCATGTCCATCAGGCCGCTGCTGTCAGGTAATTCGGTCGGCTTGCCGTCCGGCGTGTACAGAACAAGCTTGCTGTTGCTGGCGGCCAGCCCTGGCTGGTACACCAGCACGCCGTTTGCGTTGACGTCGAACGCGGCGCGCCAGGTCGAACTGTTGAAGGCCACGCCTCCGGCGAGCGGGACGGTCTCTCCACTTAATTTTCCGGTCGATGGATCGAACGTTCGCGCCAGCAGCGACCCGCCCTGCTCCCAGATCAAATGTCCATCGGCATAAGCGACGTTCGATTCCGCCGAGAAGAGGAAGCGATTCTCCTTTTCGTCGAGCGACGCGAAGTAAATGCCGTTGCGCGCGCTGGCGGTCGGGTCCGAATGGTTGGTTGCCAGGTAGAGGAAATGCTTGCCATCGGGTAGCAGGAACGGCCAGCGGTTGGTGGTCTGGTCGGCGGCGACCGTCGTGGCCGCAACCGGCGTCGAACCGGCGTTCGGCGAGACGCGGAAGATTCCGCTGGTCACGTCCGGAGCGAACAGGATGACGTCTTTGGCTCCCCACGTTCCGCCGCGGAAGCGCGCCGCATTGCAGATATCGAGCACCGGCCCGCCCGCCAGGTCGACGCGCCGCAACTTGCCGCTGCCGTAAAACCCGAGCGACTTCCCGTCCGGCGACCAGAACGGATAGGTCGCGTAGTCCGTCCCCGGGACTACCTTGGCTTCGACGGCGTCGAGAGCGCGCACGTAAATGCGGTTCTGACCTTTTTCATCCTGCGCGACGAACGCGACCTGCTTCCCGTCGGGCGACAAGACCAGCGGCCCCGACGCGTCGTCGTTGGCGATGGTGAACGACGTGTTATCGGGCGGCAGAATGTAGGCGGAGAGCATCAGAGGCGGCTGCGCACGCCACCAAAGCTGCACGGCGACGAATACCACCGCGCAGGCCAGCAGGGCCGCCGCGATCGCCCACCGCGCCATGCCGCTCGTCTTGGCCGCGCGCTCCTCAATCGGAGCCTTCGACACTTGCCCGTCCTCGCGCAACCATCCCAGTTGCAGTTTCAAATCGCGCGCGCACTGGAAACGCGTCAGCGGATCTTTGCTCAGGCACGTCGAGATGATGCGCTCCATCGTCGCCGGAACGTCGGGACGAAGCGTGCGAATCTCTGCCGGCTGGTCTTCCAGAATCGCCGAAGCAATCTTCAATTGCGACTTGCCCTCGAACGGACGCTTGCCGGTGGACATTTCGTAGAGCATCGAGCCGAAGGCAAAGATGTCGCTGCGCGCGTCGGCCTCGCGCCCCTCGATCTGCTCCGGCGACATGTACTGGATCGTGCCCACGATCGAGCCGTGCGTGGTCAGCGGCGACAGCGCCGGACTCGGCCCCGACATCGTTCGCACCGCGGTAAACGACGGTGCTCCACCCTGACTTCCGGGTGGCCCACCGAGAGTTCAGGGTGGCCAACCGAGAGTTCCGGGTGGCCCACCCAAGCCGGTGTTGCTTGGGTGGGTTCCACTAGCTGCTGCCATGGCGCTAAGCGGCTTGGCCAATCCGAAGTCGAGCAGCTTCGCCCCCGACTGCGTCAGCATCACGTTGCCCGGCTTCAGGTCGCGGTG
>JBOGLI010000619.1:0-3925 GCA_050746165.1 Terriglobales bacterium
CCATCCGCCTCATGCCTCACTCCTCACGACTCTGCGGCATCTTGCCGGCGTTAGACTTCATCTATTCTGATTGCGCCATGGCTCGTATCCTTTCCATCTCGTACGACGAAGCTCTGCTAGTCACTCGCGAACTCATGCTCAGGGGCGCCGGCCACGATGTCACCTCGGCCCTCGGCCTTCACGATTCGCGCGAGGCGTGCACCCGCGGCCCCTTCGACCTCGCCATCATCGGCCACAGCATTCCGCGCAACGACAAGCTCGAATTCATCTCTGCATTCCGCCAGTCGAATCCCGTCGCGCTGGTCATCGCACTCACGCGTGCCGGGGAAGAACGCCTCAGCGTCGTGGACGCCTACGTGTATCCCGGCGACCCGGAAAGCCTCATCCGCACGATCAACGCTCTCGTCGATCCCGCCACTGAGCGCCGCACCGAGCTCCGCCGCGTAAAGTGACCGCCAGGACGCGGCCGATTTAAGGTTCCCTTCAGCTACCGCCGGATATTGTCACGGCGCACACATGTCACGGCACCATATGAGAGGATGATCGACACCGCCGCCCGCGCCTGGGCGCGAACAGGGAGGAAGAAATGCTGCATCGGTCGAAACGCGCCGCGTTACTCGGCTGCTCATTGCTGATGACCGCAGTCGTACTGCTCGGATCGCTGCCCGCATGGTCGCAATCGCAGTGGGCCGTCACCAATACGTTCAACGTCGGCGGCGACGGCGGCTGGGACTATGTCACCGTCGATGCCAAAACGAATCGCCTCTACGTGACGCGCTCCACCCATACCATGGTGATCGACGCGAAGACCGGCAAAACGCTTGCCGATATCCCCGGACAGAAGCGTTCGCACGGAGTCGCGCTCGTCCCGAAAGTCAACCGCGGGTTTATCAGCGACGGTGGCGGCAGCGGCGCGATCGAGATCTTCAACCTGAAGACCGATGCGGTGCTCGGCACCATTCCGGCGATGCCCGACGCGGACGGAATCATCTACGATCCAGCCACCAACCAGGTGTTGGCGGTTTCCGGCGACGGCGGCGCATTAATGATCGTCGACCCCAACGTGGATCCGGAGCACGGCAAGATCGCGGCGACCATCGACTTGGGCGGCAAGCCCGAATTCCTTGCGGCCGATAGCGCGGGCAAGGCCTACATTAATCTTGAGGACAAGGACCTGGTCGCCGTGGTGGACCTGAAGGCCCGCAAGGTGATCGCGCGCTGGCCGGTTGCACCCGGCGGATCGCCCGTCGGCATGTCGATGGACCAGAAGGACCGCGTGCTCTTCATCGGCTGCCGCAAGCCGCAGAAGATGATCGTCATGAGCGCCGATACCGGCAAAGTCCTTGCCGACTTTGACATCGGCGCGGGCGTGGATGCGACGAAGTTCGACGGCGCGCAGGCCTTCGCCAGTTGCCGCGACGGCCATCTCTTCGTATTCAACCGGACCGCTCCTGGCAAATACGAACTCGCGCAGACGGTGGCCACCGCAGACGGCGCCCGAACCATGACCGTCGATCCTCAGACCCGCACGATCTACCTGCCCACCGCCGACATGGAACCGGCGCAGCCCGGCAAACGCCCGGCCGCCAAACCGGGGAGCTTCAAAATCGTGGTGGTGAGCCAGAAGAAATAAAGAAGGCGGGAATTCAGATCCGTCGCTCCCGAATGTATGCGAGGAACCCGCCGAACCAAACACGGTTTCCTCGCATCACAAGGGGCAGTGAGACCATGCACGACTCCGGAAAGACCCGCTCACGCCTGCTGTTCGCTCGAGAATTCCTAAAACATCCGATCCTGCTTGGCTCGGCGTTGCCGAGTTCCCGGTTCCTAGTGGACCGCCTGCTGCGGCAGGTGGACTGGCCGCGCACCCGCGTGCTCGTCGAATATGGCCCCGGTGTGGGCACGTTCACTGGGAACATCCTGAAGCGGCTTCGCGATGACGCGACGCTGGTAGCCATCGAGATGAATCCCGATTTCGTCGAGTACCTGCGGCGCGAACACGACGATCCCCGGCTCATCGTGGTTCACGGCTCGGCCGCCGATGTTCGCCATGCTCTGAGTCAGCGTCGCTTGGGCCACGCGGACGCGATTATCTCCGGCATTCCCTTCAGCACCCTGCCGCAACGCGAGCGCGAGCGCATCCTGCGGGAATCGAAACGGGCGCTACGGCCCGGCGGACGCTTCCTCGTTTACCAGTTCACCAGCGCCGTCCGCCGCGACCTCGAACGTGTCTTCGGCCCCACCGAGCGCGCCCGCGAGCCGCTGAATATCCTGCCGGCAACGATCTTCACAGCGATGAACGATGCGGCATAGCAATTAAGAATTAAGAAGTCAGAATGAAGAATGCGTTGAGTGTCGCCGCCTATGCTCAACCGTTTCTACTGCCCCAACGCTCTTCGCTTTTTTTATTCTTCATTCTGACTTCTTCATTCTTCATTCCGACTGAATTTCGTATATTGACGCAATGTCCGCGCCGCGCCGGCTTCGCCTGGTTCCGCTCATCGCCGCGACCTTCTTCATGGTCTCGGGCGGACCGTACGGCCTCGAAGACCTCGTGCAAAAAGCGGGCTACGCGCGCGCGCTGCTGGTGCTCGCCGTCGTGCCGCTGATCTGGAGCCTGCCCACGGCGCTGATGGTCGGCGAGCTCTCCAGCGCCATCCCGGAGGAGGGCGGCTACTACGAGTGGGTGCGGCGCGCCATGGGCCCGTTCTGGGGATTCCAGGAGGCATGGCTCTCGCTCGTGGCCAGCATCTTCGACATGGCCATCTACCCGACGCTGTTCATCCTGTACTTCGGGCAGTTGGTCCCGGCAGCGGCACGCGGGCACTGGTATGTCGTTACCGGCGTGCTGGTGGTGGTGGTCGCGGCAGTGTGGAACATCGCCGGCATCCGCGCGGTGGGCGACGGCTCGACCGTCCTGATGCTGCTCATACTCGCGCCCTTCGCGGTGTTGGTGGTTGTCGGGTTATCCCACCCTGGCAAAATCAGCCAGGGTGGGCCACCCGGACACTGGAATCTCGACATGCTCGGCGCGCTCTCCGTCGCCATGTGGAACTACATGGGTTGGGACAACGCCTCGACGGTCGCGGGCGAAGTGGAAAATCCGCAAAAGAATTATCCGCGAGCGATGCTGATCTGCGCGGCGTTGGTGGCGTTTACCTATCTCGCGCCGGTTGCGGCGGCAGCGCTGGCGGGCATCGATCCGAGCGCGTGGTCCACCGGAGCATGGGCGCAGGTGGCGGGCGAGCTCGCCGGACGCTGGCTGGAAATCGCGGTAGTCGCCGGTGGGATGATCTGTGGCGTGGGCATGACGACCGCGCTGGTCCTCAGCTATACGCGCGTGCCTTACGCCATGGCCATGGACGGCATGTTGCCGAAGGTGCTCACTCGCGTGCATCCGAAGACCGGCGCGCCTTGGGTGGCGATCGTGGTCTGCGCGACGGCGTGGTGCCTGTGCCTGCCGCTGGGGTTCGAAAAGCTGATTCTGATCGACATCATGCTCTACGGCGGCTCGCTGATGCTGGAGTTCGTGGCGCTGGTGGTACTGCGCGTGCGCGAACCGGAGATGCCGCGTCCGTTTCGCGTGCCCGGAGGAACCTTCGGCGCGGCCATGCTCGCCGTTGGCCCGGCAGCGTTGATCGCCGTGGCCATCGTGCGCTCCTACGGCGAGCAGGCCGGTCCGATGAACGCGCTGGGATTCGGGGCGGGGATCGTCGTCGCGGGCGTTGTCGCGTACCTCGCGTTCATGAGGAAGAAACAACCTGCCGCGGATCAACGCCGATGAACGCGGAGCGCCGAAAGGCATTTGCGATTGTCGATTGGCGATTGACAATTTGTTGAACCCGGCCCGCCGCAATCGCCAATCGAAAATCGACAATCGGAAATGTCTTTGTTTTTCCTAACTACTAACTCCTAACTACTAGCT
>JBOGLI010000620.1:0-4919 GCA_050746165.1 Terriglobales bacterium
CTGTTCGCGCGATTCGACCTAGCAAGGGCCGGCCATGATCACGATGTCCGGCCCGCCGACGGTCACGCCGTTCCTGAGCTTGACGATCGTTCCCTCCGGCCGGAAGTTTCTTCCCACCAGTTTGTAGGGCGCGCTGATGCGGTGGGCTTCGTGCACGCCATCGAGCACGTCGATATCGCGCGTATCGAAATCGGAACGCGCGCCCACCGCCCCCAGCACTGTGTAACGTTCGCCGGTGGAGCGGTGCACTTCAAATCCCATGCGCACCAGGTGTTCGATCACGGTTTGTATCTGGGCTTCGCTTGCGCCCTCTTCCATGGTTACGATCATGATAAGTAGTTAGGAGCTAGTAGTTAGGAGTTAGCGCCGGCCGCCCAGGAACGTAGCCCGGTCAGCATGCGGCCAATCTCGTTCGATTCTTTCAATAATGCCCGGAACGTCTTCTCGTCGATATAACCCAGGTTGCGCGCGATCTCGATCTGTGTTTCCGCTTCCAGCAACGACCCTCGTGCAATGCTTACAAAGTGATGGAACTCGGGTGTCGAGGAACGGCCATGCCCCTCCGCCAGATTGCTAGGAATGCTGACCGCCGCTCGGCGCGTTTGAATGGACAACGCGAATGTCTCATCTTTTGGATATCGTTTTGTGACTTGGTGCACGTGCGTTACGAACTGCATGGACTTCTGCCAGACAATCAGATCTCTATGACCTTGCATGATGCCTCCGTAATTATGTGAGCGCACCATGCTAACTCCTAACCCCTAACTACTAACTCCTAATCATTTACCTCGGCTTCGAATTCCGTGCCTGAGGGCCCCGGTTCGTTCTTCAGCGCCTTCATCTCGTCTTCCTGCAGCTTCCGCATGACGTCGATCACGCGCTCGTAGATGCGCGTCAGCTCGCGGTCAGGCAGCGGACCCTGGTTGACCTTATGCACGTTCTCGAAAATCAGGCGCTCGCGGTCGGGCTCGTAAATCGGCATCTGCGTATTTCGCTTCAGCCGCCCGATTTCCTGCGCGCAACGCGCCCGCTCGTTGACGAGCTCCACCAGCTTGCGGTCAAGCTCGTCGATTTTCTTGCGCCATTCGCCAATGGTTTCCATCGCGTGCTATCTCTGATGTTAAAGACTACAACACATTACGCCGGAGTTGCGGACCGTTTCGCCCGGCGTTTCAACTTGCGGACAAAATCCCCGACGGCCAGCGCTGCTCCCGCCGCTGACGTAGTCTCGACGAGGTGCACGATCGCGCTCCCCACCACCGCCGCGTCGGCGAACTCGCCCACCTCCTGCACCTGCTCCGGCGTCGAAATGCCGAAGCCCACCGCCACCGGGAGGCTGGTAAACCGTTTAATCCGCCTCACTAACTCGCGCGCATCGACGGTGAGGTTTTTCTGCGCGCCGGTAACGCCCGTCCGCGACACGGCATAGACGAATCCGGTGGATGCCGCCCCAATCCGCTTCAGCCGCTCATCGGTGCTGGTCGGCGCAGCCAGGAAAACCGTCGCTAAGTCCTGTGCCCGCATGGCCCGCAGGTAATCGCCGGCTTCCTCGACCGTCAGGTCCGTGACCAGCGCGCCATCCACGCCCGCGTTCTTCGCCGCCTTCGCAAACCGTTCGATGCCGTAGCGATATATCGGATTCAGATATGTAAAAACGATCAGCCCGGCGCTCGGCTTCTTCTTTCGCACCGACGCGGCCATCTCCAGCACGTTCTCCAGCGTGGTGTGATGCCGAAGCGCCCGTTCGCTGGCGCGCTGGATCACCGGCCCGTCGGCCACGGGGTCGCTGAACGGCACGCCCAACTCGATCACGTCCGCGCCCGCTTCGATGGCGGCCAGGGCGATCTCCTCGGTCGTCTGCAGATCGGGATCGCCGCAGGTGAGGTATGCGACCAAGCCCGGACGTGTTTTGAAGTTGATGGGCATCGCTGATTTGTAAGTTGGTAAATTCGTAAATTGGTAAATCGAATTCTAATGCGTCGCCGTATACCGCGAAGCCGTGAAGATCGCCGCCAACTCGCGCGACTCCTTTAGCAACCGTGTTGCTACATCATTCTGGGCAAGCCCGCTTTCGGTCAGCAACTCCAGCCAATAAACCGTCTCATCGGCCTCTTCCACCACTATTCCAAGTTTGGCGATAAATTCAGCGCGGGACCGCCCCCGACAGGCTGCACGGTAATTTGCGCCCACCGAAGTGGAAGATCGTAACAATTGCCGTCCGATTACCTGCGTCTCCGGCTTCCAAGGAAGCCGCTGAACCAGCCGAATTGTATCCAGTGCGAATCTCTTCGTTCTCTGCCGCAACAACTCCGGATCTCGACGTTCCATAAACGCCTCCAGAGAGTGCCAACTTACCAACTTACGAATTTACGAACTTACGAAATATTAAGCTTTTCCTGAAGTATTCCCATGTCCTTATCGCCCCGCCCAGAAACGTTAACCAGCAAGATTTCGCTCTTCTTCATCTTTGGCGCTCTCTTCATCGCCTCGGCCACTGCATGTGACGACTCCAGCGCCGGAATGATCCCCTCCGTGCGCGACAAGTTCACGCACGCCTCCAGCGCCTCTTCATCGCTCGCCGACACGTATTCCGCTCGCCCCGATTCCCGCAGCCATGCATGTTCTGGACCCACGCCCGCATAATCCAGTCCCGCGGAGACCGAGTGCGTGGTCGCAATCTGTCCCGCCTCATCCTGCAGGATGTACGAAAACGTTCCCTGCAGGACTCCGGGAGCGCCGCCGTGAAAACGCGCCGCATGCTCTCCGAGTTTTTCGCTGCGTCCGCCGGCCTCGACGCCGATCAGCTTCACCCGCTTGTCTTTCACAAACTCGTGGAAGATTCCCATCGCGTTCGATCCGCCGCCCACGCAGGCGATCACCGCGTTGGGCAGCTTGCCGGTCATTTTCCGGATTTGCGCCCGCGCCTCTCGACCGATCACCGACTGGAAATCGCGCACCATGGTAGGATACGGGTGCGCTCCGAGCACGCTTCCGAGCAGGTAATGCGTGGTGCGGACGTTCGTCACCCAATCGCGCATCGCTTCGTTGATCGCGTCCTTCAACGTGCACGAGCCCGAGGTAACGCCGCGCACCTCGGCGCCGAGCAGCCGCATGCGGAACACGTTCAGCGCCTGCCGCCGCATGTCCTCCGTGCCCATGTAAACGACGCACTCAAAACCCATCAGCGCGCACACGGTCGCGGTTGCCACTCCGTGCTGTCCCGCGCCGGTTTCGGCGATGATGCGCCGCTTGCCCATGCGGCGCGCCAGCAGCGCCTGCCCGATGCAGTTATTGATCTTGTGCGCGCCGGTGTGCAGCAGGTCTTCGCGCTTCAGGTAAATGCGCGCGCCTCCGAGTTGCTGGGTGAGCCGCGGCGCAAAATATAACGGCGTCGGACGCCCCGCATACGACTTCAACAGCCCTTCCAGCTCGCGCTTGAATTTCGCGTCGCGCCGCGCCTTCGCGTATGCGTTCTCGAGTTCCTCGAGCGCGGCGACCAGGGTCTCGGGAACGTACCGCCCGCCGTAAGGACCAAAGCGGCCCGGCGACAGTGCGACCGCGCGTTTTGCTGAGTGAGAGGGCATAGCTGGTTACTTATTCTTGGAAGCGCCGGCTGCGCGCGCCGACTCGATAAATTCGCGCACCTTGGCTGCGTCTTTAAGCCCGGGCGACTTCTCCACCCCAGTGCAGACGTCCACACCCCATGGACTAAGCATCGCGATCGCCTCGGCAACATTCTCGGGCGAAAGTCCGCCGGCGATAATCACTCGCGTACTCTTCGCCAGGCCGGGCACGAACGACTGCGCGCGCCTCCAGTCGAAGGTCTTGCCGGTACCGCCGCGGGCGCTTCGGCCTTCCCCATGTCCCGCCGCGCGCGCCGCGAACGAATCGAGCAGTACCCCGTCGATCTCCGTCGCGCCGGCGAACCCGCGCAAAACGCCCTCCATCCCCCGCCCCACGCCCACGGCCTTAAAGATCCGCAGCCGCCCCGTGCGGTCCGAGGCGAGTCGCCGCAACTCGCGCGCAACGTCCATAGTCTCGTCGCCCTGGAGTTGGACAGCGGTCAGCCGCAGATCGCAGATCAACTCGTGCATGCGCTGTGGCGATTCATTTACGAATACGCCCACCTTGCCTACTTCCCTAGGAAGTTCGGCGATGATCTCAGCCGCTTTCTCGGGCGTGATCCGGCGCGGGCTCTCGGCGAAGATGAAGCCGAGCGCGTCCGCTCCCGCGGCGACGGCGGTCTTCGCGTCGTCCAGGTTCGTCGTTCCGCAAATCTTGATCCAGGTCATGATCGAATTGGTGATTGAGTGATTTGGTGGATTTGTGATTGGGATTGCGGTGATATGCACAAATCACCAATCGCTAATCGCTAAATCACAAATCTACTATGTTGGCCTTGCACTCGCGGCTTTCCCCGCTTCCGTCATCAGAGCTTTCAGCGCCTCTCCCGGCCGCTCCTGCTTCATCAGCGACTCGCCGATCAGGAACGCGTCGTATCCAGCTTCGCGCAGTCGCCGCAGGTCCTCGCCGCTATGAATTCCGCTCTCCGCCACTTTTACTACTTCCGGAGGCAGCAGATGCGCCAATTCCTCGGCGGTGCCCAGGTTAACTTCCAGCGTCCTCAGGTTTCGGTTATTGACGCCGATCACCTGAAAACCAAGGTCCAAAGCGCGTTTCAGCTCTTCTCCATCGTGAACTTCGCAGAGCACATCGAGCGAATACCGTTCGGCCGCTTCGTGCAGCGTGCGCAACTCCTTGTCGCTCAGGGCCGCGACGATTAGCAGCACCGCGTCCGCCGAATAGGCCCGCGCCTCCAGCACCTGGTACTCGCTGACGATGAAATCTTTCCGCAGGCAGGGCAGTTCCACCGCGACCGACGCTTCCACCAGGTTGGCAATCGACCCTTCGAAGTGCTC
>JBOGLI010000621.1:0-4783 GCA_050746165.1 Terriglobales bacterium
TCCAATTCCTCTCCTTCACGCGCGCCTAGAGGCGACAGGTATATCGATTCCAGAGGTTCGCCAACCTCGGTTGACACGGCGCTCCAGATGATTCGACCTTCCCGCATGATCATCAGGTCGGTCGCGACCTGCTCTACCGCTGCCAGAACATGCGTCGCCATCAATGTGGTTACGCCGCGGCCGGAAAGCTGCTTCAGCGTCGAAACCATGGCGCGTGCGGTAACCGGATCGACTCCCTCAAACGGCTCGTCGAGCAGAAGCACGCGGGGCTGCGGAAGCAGGGCCGTGGCCAGCGCGGTTTTCTTGCGCATCCCGTGCGAGCAGGCGCTGGCGAAGGTATGGCGGCCGTGGTCGAGGTCGAGAAGGCGCAGCAGTTGGTCCATGCGGCGCCGGACTTCGTTGCCCGTGACGGCGTACATATCACCGGTGAGGAGCAGATGCTCTTCCACGGTCAGGTCGTCGAAAAGTCCGAGGTTTTCGGGAAGCACGCCGATATGGCGACGCAACTCCAAAGATCCAGGTACGGCGGCAGTGTTCGCAACGACTGCCTCACCTGAAGTAGGAGCAAGCAATCCGCTGAGCATCGCAAGCGTCGTGGACTTGCCGGCGCCGTTCGGTCCGAGCAGCGCGCAGATGGCGCCGTCGGGAAGATCAAAGTTGACGCTATCAACTGCAAGCTTGTCGCCGAAGCGTCGCGACAGGTTGCGGCAGGAAATCATGTCGGCAGCATGATATCCGAGTCGAAGGATGTATGAAGATCCGACGACGCGCGAGCTGATTTTCGGTGCTAGCGGACAAAGCCCGGCTTTTCAGCCAGGCTTTGTCGTTCATGACTACGATCTACTGAATCACGCTACTGAATCAGCGGCGGCGTCCCGTTCTCTTTCTCCGCCGGCGGGATGACCACCGCGGCGGCGACCTTGTCGTCGCCGTCCATGCTCAACAGGCGAACGCCTTGCGTGCTGCGGCCGGCCTGGCGGATGGAGTCCGTCGGGATGCGGATGATCTTGCCGAACTGGCTGATGATCATGATTTCCGAATCCTCGTGCACCAGCATGATGGTCCGCACCTTGCCGTTCCGCGCCGTGGTCTTGACGTTGATCACGCCCTTGCCACCACGCGACTGCAGCCGGTACTCCTCGATCGCCGTCCGCTTTCCGTAACCGTTTTCGGTGACCGAGAGCACCAGGTTGGAGACCACCTCGCCGCTCTCGTCGATGCCCTCTTCAACCTCGACCTCAGACTCGGCTTTCTTCTTGCCGTTGGTCTTCTCCTTCTCGACTTCCTTCGGGATCACGGCCATGCCGACCAGGTAATCGCCCTTGTCGAGGTCCATGCCGCGAACGCCGTACGCCGGGCGCCCCATCGGCCGCACGCCTTCCTCGTCGAAGCGGATGGCCATGCCCTCATGCGAGGCAAGGAAGATGATGTGCTGACCGTCCGTAACGCGCGCCGCCACCAGTTCGTCGTCGCTATCGATACCAATGGCGATAATGCCGCGCGACATCACGTTGCTGAAGTCCTTCAGCGGTGTCTTCTTCACCGTGCCGTTGCGCGTGGCGAAGAATACGTACTTGTTCTCTTCTTCCAGGTCGCGCACGTTCAGGATGGCGCGCACGCTTTCGCCCGGTTGCAGCGCCACCAGGTTGCCGATGTGCTTGCCCTTGCCGGCGGCGCCGACATCGGGGATCTCGTACACCTTCAGCCAGTACACGCGCCCGGTGTTGGTCATCAGCAGCAGGTAGGCGTGCGTCGAGGCGATGATCAACCGTTCGACGAAATCCTCCTCGCGCGTGCTCATGCCGCGACGGCCGCTGCCGCCGCGCCGCTGCTGCCGGTAGGTCGTGATGGGCGTCCGCTTTAGATACCCCGTGTGCGATACCGTGACCGCCATCTGCTCGTCGGCGATCAGGTCCTCGAGCGTGATTTCCGTGGACTCGTCCACGATCTCGGTGCGCCGCTCGTTGCCGAACTTCTTCTTGATCTCCTCGAGTTCCCCGATGATCACCCGGCGGAGTTTCTTTTCCGAGCCGAGGATCGATTCGAACTCCGCGATCTGCTCGCGGATCGTCTTCAACTCGTTCACGATCTCGTCGATCGAGAGCCGCGTCAGCCGGTGCAGTTGCAATTCGAGGATCGCGTCCGCCTGGCGCGCGTCGAAGCCCTTCTCCGGCTTCTTGCGGCCAATCGCAACCTCTGATTTCTTCCCGCTGACGTTCACCTCGATCGTCTTGCCGCCAAAGTAAGCGACTAAATTCTCGCGGGCTTCGGCGCGGTTACCGCTCGAGCGGATGATCGCGATCACGTTGTCGATGTGGTCGAGCGCGGTCTGGTAGCCTTCGAGGATGTGCTCGCGGTCCTGCGCCTTTTGCAGCAGGTAGGCCGTGCGCCGGCGGACCACGTCGACGCGGTGGTCGATGAAATAACGGATCGCCTCGACCAGCCCCATCTCCCGCGGCGCGTTATTCACCACCGCGAGGAAAATCATGCTGAAGCTTTCCTGCATCGAGGTGTGCTTGTAGAGCTGGTTGAGCACGATCTGCGCCTCGGCGCCGCGCTTCAGTTAGATCACGATGCGCATGCCCTCGCGGTCGCTCTCGTCGCGGATATCGCCGATGTCGTCCACCACCTTGTCGTTCACCAGGTCGGCGATACGCTCGATCAGCTTCGACTTGTTCACCTGGTAGGGAATTTCGGTGACGATGATCGCCTGGCGTTCCTTGCTGATGTTCTCGATCTTCGCCTTGGCGCGCATGATGAAGCGCCCTCGGCCATGGGTGTACGCGTCCTTGATTCCCTTCTTGCCGTAGATGAATCCGCCGGTCGGAAAATCCGGGCCCTGCACGACTTTCAATATGTCGCCCAACGAGGTATTCGGCTCGTTGACGAGCATGATGGTCGCGTCCACGATCTCGGTCAGGTTGTGCGGCGGGATGTTCGTAGCCATGCCCACGGCGATGCCGTTCGATCCGTTGATCAGCAGGTTCGGCACCTTCGTCGGGAGCACCATCGGCTCGACCGTGGTGTCGTCGAAGTTCGCCGTCCAGTCCACCGTCTCTTTGTCGATATCGGCGAGGAGTTCCTCGGCGATGGCCGTCATGCGCGCTTCGGTGTACCGGTAGGCCGCGGGAGGATCGCCGTCCACCGATCCGAAATTGCCCTGCCCATCCACCAGCGGATGGCGCATGGAGAACGGCTGCGCCATGCGCACCAGCGCGTCATAAAGCGCGCTGTCGCCATGCGGATGGTATTTGCCCAGGCACTCGCCAACGACCTTGGCGCACTTCACGTGCTTGCGGTTGGAGAGCAGGCCCATGTCGTGCATGGCGTAGAGAATGCGCCGGTGCACCGGCTTGAGGCCGTCGCGAATGTCGGGCAGCGCGCGCCCGATGATCACCGACATCGAATAGTCGAGATACGACCGCCGCATCTCCTCTTCAATGTTGACCGGCTGTATGTTGCCACCGCCCGAGCCGCCGTCGGGGGGCAATAAAGGTGGTTGAGTCGGATTCTGTTCGTCTGCCATAAGAAAGCTTTTAGCTCTTAGCCGTTAGCGCTTAGCCATGCGGATTCTGGCTGCATTTGAGGCGCAGCAATTACCCGCACCAAACCCTCGCTGCTGCTTGCCGGGACTGGTCTAACTCGCTTCTTTTACAAGAAGTTAGATACGGAAGAGCATTGCTTATTTTAGCAGAACGGCGCCCCAAACGCGAAGGCCCGCGAGGCGAATTCCGACTGCTGATTTCGTTCATTGTAAAGAGATTACGGCCGAAAATGACTCGCGGGCGATTCTTCACCTTCCACAAGAATGGTCGTGACGACACCCGCGCTCACCTGCATCGAAGTACGCATGGCAAGACCGACACTTGTAGTGGCAGAAACGGAGCCACTGGCCGCACTCTCCACCCGTAAACTTGTGCTCGAGACGGCCAAGTTTAATGTGCTGACGGCGCACTCCACCGCCGAGGCTTTAGAGATCCTGCACATCTCGGCGGACCTGGCGTCCGGCGGAATCATCGCCGCAGACTTGAAAGGCGCCGAGTCGCTCGTTTCCGAAATCAAGCAACTGCGGCCGGAAATGCCGCTCATCTATGTCTCCCCACATTCGACTTTGATTGAGGGCGCCGATTACGCCGTTGCCACCCATGATCCCGAAGGCCTGGTAAAACTTTGCCGGCGCTTGTTCGGCGATCCGCGTTCCATGGAGACCGATCAGCGGAACGGCGGCTAGCCGCGCCCCGACTGGATTACGAGTGTCGCACGCGCGCTCGTGCTGCCACAACGCTCAGCATTCAGCCAGCGTCTAAATATGCAGTTGCTGTTTCCAATTCAGGCAAGCGCCTCGGACTGTTTGCCGGGTAGACGAGCGTGATGCGAATTTATAGATCACCAGGGTCAAGCGATCTGGCGGAGGTGCTGGAACGGATCTTCGACAAAGGAATTGTGGTCGAGGCGGCGATCACGATCAGCCTCGGCGGGCTGAATGCGGCGGAATACTCAATCACCCTCGCGGAATCTGACTTTCTCCGAGCCGCTTAGTTACCGGTCACCGGTGGGAAGTGAGAAATCCACGCCGCGGTCTTCGTTCGCCTTCATCGTGGCCGCCAAATTCAGGTCGGCCAGCAGGATTTTCTGCGAGGAGAACCCGCTGATGTCGTACAGGTATTTGCCGACGATGGCGTAGTTCTGCACCTCGCGCTGGTGTCCGTCTTTGTAGACAAGCACGATCGGCGCCTGTTGCGCCTCTTCCGCCTCCGGTGCCTGCGTCATGCCCGGATGATAG
>JBOGLI010000622.1:0-3127 GCA_050746165.1 Terriglobales bacterium
GCGTGACACCCCGCACCGGTGTCGCGAACTCGACCATCATTCGCAACTCCTATGTCTTCACCATGGTGACGGTCAGCGATGAGGACTGGTATATGACAGCCTATCCCTTGGCGGACCGCACCAACGGTCTCTATGTTTATGCCGACAGCACGGGAGCACTTCGCTCGGCGAAGGGCGCCACTCCCTCGGGATCCTCCGACAACGTACACGCGCAGTGATCATTCCCCAAAGACTTCAGCCGAGAACGCCTCCAGGCGCGCGCCTTGTTTCCACGCGTCGGGGCTGACACCTGCCTTTATGCAGGTTTGCGCCAGGAAGGTCTGGCGGTCCCATCCGTGTTCGATGGGAACCTGCGGCAGCAGCAGCCCGCGCTGTCCGCCGTACGACACCACCAGCCCATGACGGCCAACCTCGACCTCGTCGGCAGCGATCGGCTTCAGCGGCGAGAGCACGCTGATCTCGATAATCAAGCTTGGCAGTTCCTCGGCGCGCACCGGTGTGAAACGCGGGTCCTGGAAGGCCGCCGCAACCGCGGTCTCGGCGATCGTTTGATACAGCGGCGCGATGGCCAGCGGATAGCCGACGCATCCACGAAGCTGTCCGTGGCTGTGCAGCGTGGTGAAGGCGCCACGCTTTTCGCCAAGGTGCTCGCTGGGCGCGGTCAGGTCGAGACGTTCGCGCCCGAGATGTGCGGCGATAGCGCGGTGCGCCAACTGGAGAAGAGTCGCTCGCTCTTCCGCGGAGTACTCCGCGGGTGGCGCCGCAATAGTGCTAGGTTGCCGCGACATCGCTCTGTTTCCTGCGGCGGCTCAGGACGAAGGCGCGCCGCCGGCGCTTCACCACTTGCCGGTCGATCTTCTTCCAGAACGCGGCAAAGTAATCGACGGCCGATACCAGCGACAGGCTCACCATGAACCAGATCCCAACCACCGCCAGCACATTCCACGGCCAGATGAAGCTGCCGAAAACCCACTCGTGCCAGCGGTGCTCGAGGATGCAGATCACGACGACGACGATCTGCACTACCATTTTCACTTTGCCCAGGTCGCTGGCGTCGATGGTGAAACCCTGTTGCGCGGCAATCGAACGCAGGCCGCTGACCAGGAACTCGCGTCCGATGATCACTACGGCGATCCACGCGGGCACGATGTGCGGATTGAACTGCACCAGCCCGATGAACGCCGCCGCGATGAGCAGCTTGTCGGCCAGCGGGTCGAGCAACATGCCCATGGTGGTGATCTGGCCGCGACGCCGCGCCAGGTATCCGTCGAGACCGTCGGTGATCGAGGCCAGGAGGAACACCGCCGAGGCGAGGATCTCGCGCTCACCGTCGTACCGTCCAAACAGGTTGCTGGACAGAATCCAAATAAACAGCGGGACCGCGCAAATGCGGCTGAGCGTGATGTAGTTCGGCAGGTTCACAGACACACCGGGCCGCGTCCGGCCCTTCCGGGGATACTTTCATTATTGCTCACCGCGCACGGGGAAGCAATGAACGGGAGAGCGGGCTTCAGGCTTTGGGCTCTGGCTAGCTGATCAATCGGCTCACGAGGGTTGATGAGGGTCCCGGTGTTTAGGATAAGCAAAAACTTCCGAACGAACATGATGATGATCATCATGATTCCAAAGAGAAAGATGATGATCGAGAGGAAGACGTCGATCATGATGAGGTTGTCGTTATCGTCGCGCTTCTAGCTGCTGCTGTTGCTGTTCCTCGTCGGCGCCACCATCGCCACCGCCGCCAGCACCTCTGCTGCCGGTGCGGCCGGTTCAGACGCCGTTCCCCAGGCCCTTATTCCGGCTCGGTCCTGTCTCACATAGTCTTTCTCTTGCTGCCCCTCGTTTGAGTGACTCAGAATATGCGCTTGAGCGTATATTTCTCGATTATACGCTATACCGTATATCTTGACTTTATACGCTACAGCGCATAATCTCCATTTATACGCTACACCGTATAAGGAGGACCCATGCAACAAGTGGCCCGAACACCGAAACAACTCGGCAGTCTGTTGCGCCAGAGGCGTCGCGAGCTTGGTCTTTCACAAGGAACTCTTGCAGCCCAAATCGGATTGCGACAATCGACGATTTCGGAGTTGGAAACGTCAGTAAAAGCTGCAAAGACTGGCACATTGCTTTCAGTGCTCGCGGCGCTCGACCTAGAACTCGTAATCCGATCACGAACGAAGAGTTCAGAGAAAGACATTGAGGCGTTTTTCTAATGCCTCGTCACGCTCGCTACGAACCCCTAAATATCTTCTTGAATAGCCGACTTGTAGGTCAGCTCCGTCGTGATCCATCTGGGGCGATCTCTTTTCAATACGACCGTTCGTGGCTGAATTGGGAGCACTCACTCCCCATTTCACTGTCGCTACCAAAACAGGAGCAAGTCTACAGCGGCGCGCCGGTGATCGCTGTCTTTGAGAACCTGTTACCCGACAACGAAACACTACGAAAGAAAATAGCCGCGCGCGCGCGCGCCGAAGGCGCGGATGCCTATAGTTTACTAGGAGCGATCGGTCATGATTGTGTCGGAGCGCTTCAATTCTTATCGCCTGACTACGAGCCAGGGCCGGCCGGGCACGTAGAAGGCACACATATCAGCGATGAAGAAATAGCGTACATCCTGAAGAACCTTGCCAGCGCGCCGCTGGGAATCACAGAAGACGAGAGCTTCCGAATATCGATTGCCGGCGCTCAGGAAAAAACCGCGCTGCTGTGGTGGAACCAAAGTTGGCACAAGCCCCGCGGTACGACGGCAACAACTCACATCCTGAAGCCAAGCATCGGTGAACTACCGAACGGAATTGACCTGACGGACAGTGTCGAGAACGAATACCTCTGCCTCAAGTTGTTAACCGCCTTAGGCCTTAAAACGGCGTCCGCGGAGATGGCGACCTTCGATGGACGTCGCGTATTAGTTGTCGAGCGATTCGATCGCTTATGGACAGAAGACAAGCGCCTGTTGCGTTTACCCCAAGAAGACTGCTGTCAGGCATTATCAGTCGTCCCCACGCTGAAGCACGAAGCCGATGGCGGCCCTGGAGTAGAAGCCATACTTAGGCTGCTGCAAGGCAGCGACGATCCAATCGCGGACCAACTCGCTTTTCTAAGGGCGAATGTCATTTTC
>JBOGLI010000623.1:0-4631 GCA_050746165.1 Terriglobales bacterium
GAATCTCAACTTCGGCGCCGTGCGCGAGCGCGCGGTTCAGGTTCACGTATTGCGCGACATACGTCACCGGGTCCGAGCTGAAGGCGATCTGGTTGGTGAACAGGTTGTTGAAGTAGGTCGCTGAGACGAAGCCTTTGCCGGCGAACATGGATTGCTGCACCCCGGCCTCGAAAGCGCGGTTCTGCTCCGCCTGGAGGTTTGGGTTGGGAATGATGTTGAAGCCACCGATACCGAACGCCTCCTCCAGCCGCGGCTCCTTGATTCCCGTCGCATACGAAAACCGCAGGCGCGTGCCGCTGAAAACTTTGCCGCCCTTCAGGACGGCGAAGCTGGCGGCGGCGCGCGGGACGGCCTTGTTCCCGAACGTCGTATTGTGAACGAAGCGCACGCCGCCGACCAGCGAGAGCCTGCCCATCGCGATGATTTGCTCGACGTAGGCCGCCTGGTTCAGGCGCAATCCATGGCCGAGCGGCGGATAGGTCAGGTCGCCGACAAATCCGTTCTCGTCTTCGAAGTTGTAGCCGACCGTGGTGCGCGCCCACGAGCGTTCGTCGTACTCGCCCTGGTAATCGAAGCCGGCGCGATTCACGTTCAAATAATCGGAGAACGGGTAATCGATGTTGCCATAGCTGGGCGAGACGCGCCCCGCCTCCTGCACGGTGTCAACATTCAGCCGGCGATGGTGATACTCAAAGCCGGTAAAACGGTGCTGCCATCGAGTTGACGTGAACGTTAGTTCGGCGGAGGCGAGAAAGTTATTTTGCCGCGCGCGCTGGTCGGTATCGGGAGGAAGCAGCGGCTGTCCGTTAAAGCTCCAGAACGACGGCACGCCCGTGCGCTCGTTGGCGTGGCGGGCGCGCAGGCGAAAAGTGACGCGCGGCGCCAGCACAACTCCGACGTTCGCGCCCTGCGACGAGTTGGAGTAATCGTCGTTGGCGCCCTGCCCGCCGGTAGTGAACTGGTCGCCGAACAGGTTGTAATCGAAGCGGCCGCGCGCGCCTGCCAGCGAGGCGTAACCGTGCGCGGTGCCGAACGTCCCGCCGTCGGCGCCGAAACGCAGCTCCGGCATGCGCGTCGATCCGGTGCGCGACCAGAACTGGACGACGCTGGTCATCGCGTCGGAGCCGTAGAGCGTACTCTCCGCGCCGCGAACAAACTCCATGCGCTCCACCTGGTCCATGGGGATGACGGAGAAATCGAATGTCCCGCCGGGATCGTTGACCGGCACGCCGTCGATGATGACCTTGTTGTAGCGGGAATCGCCGCCGCGCACGAACAGCGACGCCAGCCCGCCGCGCTGTCCGCTGACCGCGACGATCGCGCCGGGCAGAAAGCGGATCGCATCGGAAGCGGCCACCGGTTGCATCGCAGTAAGATCGCGAGCGTCGAGTTGCGACGTGTCGGCAGTGGATTCGTCGAGCGGCAGCGGCGTGCGCTCGGCGCTCACCACCACCGTCGTTGCTGCCGAGGCGAGGGCGAGATGAACGACCGCCGTTTCCTTCGCCGGAAAAGTGAGCGTGGCCTCGGCGGGCGCGAACCCGGGCGCCAGCACCCGAATCTGAAATGTTCCCTCGGCAAGTCCGGCAAGTTGGGCGACGCCGTCGGCGCGCGTCTCCGCCGTGGCGCCGGGAGTGTTGGAGCCCGCCGGGTAGGCGGAAACGCGCGCGGCGGCGACGACCGCACCTTGAGGATCGACGACTTTCACTTGGAGATCGGACGCAAAAAGCGTCGTGACAATGAGCGTAAATGCGAGCAGGAGTGGAAAGCGCGGCATAAGCCCTCCTTTTCCGCGAAAAGGGCTGAGTGGATTTGGTCCGCGCCGGTCTCCTGGCTTTGCGAGAGTTTCAGTTTCAGTTTCAGTTTCAGAAACCGTACTGAACTCGAGTGGCCTTCCCATGTCGATCACAGTGGCCATTCGAATTCGTGGATGCCATCCGCTAACTACTAACGCCTAACTACTAACTCCCGGCACCCCGCTCGCTTACAGTTGCGCGTCAGCGCGGGATTTGCACCCGCTTCCCGAGCACGCGAACCAGAGATGCATTGTAGCAAAAGCAAAATCAGCCGCTGATTTTGTCGTTGGTCATTGGTGATTGGTTGTTCGTAACCACGTCATACCAATGACCAACAACCAATAACCAACAACGCCTTCGGCGTAAATCAGCGGCCAGCGTTCTCACTCCGTCAAGCCGCGATGCTCCAGCAGCGGCCCCACTTCGGGCGGTCCGCCATAGAACTCCGAGAACAGGACTTCCGGATCGGTGCTGCGCCCGCGCGACAGAATTTTCGCCCGCAAGAAATCGCCGTTGGCGCGTTGCAGTCCGCCATGAAGAGCGAACCACTTCTCCGTATCGCGCGCCAGCACCTCGCTCCAGATATAGGCGTAATATCCCGCCGAATATCCGCCGGCGAACGCGTGCGAAAAATACGCTGTCGAATAGCGCGGCGGCACCGGACCGTATTCGACGCCGAACTTCTTTAACGCTGCCGTTTGGAAGGCCATCACCTGGTCGGCCGCGGGCGCCTGGTCCACCGTGATCTGATGCCAGGCCTGGTCGAGCAGCGACGCCGCGATGTACTCGGTGGTCGCATAGCCTTGCCCAAATCTCTCGCCGGCAATCACCTTGTCGAGCATCTCCTTCGGCATCGGCGCGCCGGTCTGGTAGTGGCGGGCATAATGCGCGAACACCTTGGGATCGCGCGCCCACATCTCGTTGTACTGCGACGGGAACTCGACAAAATCGCGCGGCACCGCCGTTCCCGACAGCATCGGGTAATTCACGTTCGAGAACAGGCCGTGCAGCGCGTGCCCGAATTCGTGGAACATCGTCGTGACTTCGGTGAACGTGAGCAGCGCGGGCTGGCCCGCCTCCGGCTTGGCGACGTTCAGGTTATTGCACACCACGGGTTTGGTCCCCATCAGCCGTGACTGCTCCACGTAGTTGTTCATCCACGCGCCGCCGTGCTTGTTGTCGCGCGCGTAGTAATCGGCGAGGAAAAGGCCGATCGAAGTACCGTCGGCGTTAAAGACCTCGAAGACACGCACGTCCGCGTCATACACCGGCAGGTCGTGGCGCTCTTTGAAACTGATGCCGTACAGCTCGTGCGCCGCGTAGAACAGGCCGTCCTGCATGACGCGGTTCATCTCGAAGTACGGCTTCATCTCCGACTCGTCGATGCCGAAGCGCGACTTGCGAACCTGCTCGGCATAGAACGCCCAGTCCCAGGGCTCGACTTGGAACGATTGGCCGTTCGCCGCCTTCGCCTGTTGATCGATCAGCTCCTGGTTGTAGCCGGCTTCCTTCTTCGCATTGGCGAGCGCGGCGGGCACCAGGCCGGTGAGCATCTTGATCACCTGGTCCGGCGTGCGCGCGGTGCCTTCTTCCACCGAGTACGAGGCGTAATCCTTGTAGCCGAGCAGCGCGCCCTTTTCCGCTCGCAGTTTCACGATCTGTGCCACCACTGCGGTGTTGTCGTACTGGCCGCCGATATTGCGGCTGGTCGAGGCGCGATAAATCTTCTCGCGCAGGGCGCGGTTCTTGAGCTGCGCCAGCACCGGCTGGATGGTGGTGTTCTGCAGGGTGATCACCCACTTGCCTTCCAGCTTGCGGGCCTTCGCGGCCTGGGCCGCGGCGCCGATTTGCTCCGCCGAAAGGCCATCGAGATCGGCGACATTGTCCACCACCACGGCGGATTCCTTGGTCGCCTTGAGCACGTTCTCCTGGAACTGGTTGGTCAGCTTGGCAGTCTGCTCGTTGATCTGCTTCAGGCGCGCCTTGCCCGCTTCGTCGAGCTTGGCGCCGCCGCGGACGAATTCCTTGTAGGTGCGCTCCAGCAGTTGCAGCGACTCGGGATCCAGGTTGAGCGACGCGCGTTTCTGGTACACGGCATCGATGCGCGCGAACAGCACCGGGTCGAGCGCGATCGCGTCGCGGTGCGCAGCCAGCTTGGGCGCCATCTCGGAGGCAATCTTCAGGATCTCGGGATTGTTGTACGAGGAGTTCAGGTTGAAAAAGACGGACGAAACACGCTCCAGCAACTGGCCCGACTTCTCCAACGCGACAACGGTGTTGTCGAAATCGGCAGGCGCCGCGTTGCGATCGATCGCCTCGATTTCCTTGCGCTGCTCGGCCATGCCCGCCTCGAACGCCGGACGGAAATGCTCGTCCTTGATGCGGTCGAAGGCCGGCATGCGGTAGGGCAGCGGGCTGACCTTGGCGAACGGGTTGTCGGGTGAAAGCTGCGCGGCGGTGTGGGTGTCCTGTGCGGTGACCAGTGTCGACATAGTGGCAAATACTGTGATGATGGCGAGCAGGAAAAGAATCGGGCGAAAGAATCTATTTTGCATGATCCGGACTCCACGGCATTTGGCTATCGGCTATCGGCTTTCGGCTATCGGGTGTCACGTGTCGGGTCTCAGGAGGCGCGAGACGAGGTGCGCCCGAGACCTGATAGCTGACACCTTCTGTGTTGCGAGGTGTGACTGGAGATTGTACGGGGGAACGTCGTACGCGTGGCGGCAATCTTCGTTAGTAGCTGCAGGATTCCCGAAATGGGAAAGGGATGTTCAGCACGGAAGCACGGAGAAACAAATCGGCCGCTGATGAACGCGGATTAACACTGATCCGGAA
>JBOGLI010000624.1:0-3069 GCA_050746165.1 Terriglobales bacterium
GGGCGGGAGTCGCGGCGATGGCGCTGTCGTTTTTCGCGTTGCTGTGGGCACTATCGTGGGCCGACCTGAGCCTGGTGGCGCCTGTAGCCGCAGCTTTAACTTTCATCGGTAACGCCATCACGGCAAAGCTATTTCTGCACGAGGACGTGAACCTGCGGCGGTGGATGGCGGCGGTCCTGGTGGCGGCTGGAGTGGTGCTGGTGACGAGGTGAAGAGTGCTGAGTGCTAAGTGCTGAGTGACCCCAATATTCGCATGAGTCCGCGCGGCGGCATGTCGGGGACCAGGAAGCGCTTTCCCGCAAGCGCCTGGGCGGCCAGGTAGCCGCTGCGTACGGCGCCCTCCATGGTGGCGGGCCAACCGGTCATGGTCCAGTCGCCGGCCAGGAAGACGCGTGGCCATGCTGTCGTTTGCGGCGGGCGGTGCGAGTCCATTCCCGGCATCGGCGAGTACGTCGCGTGAACTTCCTTGATAACCGTTCCCTTCAGGAGATTCACCTCTCGAACGGATGGGAAGAATTCGCCCAACTCTTTGGTCGCGAGTTCCAGGATTTCTTCGCGCGAGCGGTTGACCAGGCTCTTCGAGGCGCTGACCACCAGTTCGACATAGCTTCCCTGCCCGGCGCGGCCCTGGATGCGCGATTTGTGAAACATCCATTGAATGGTGCGGTCGAGCAGGACGGCATGGTCGAGGTCGGTGATCTCACGATCGAACCACAGGTGGATGCCGGTGATGGGCGAGGTTTCAAAGGTCGCGATGCGCGATCTCAATTCGGCGGCGGTGGCGTCCTCTGGAAGAAGCGAGGACTGGGCTTGGAAGGGTACGGCCAGAACGGAGGAGTCGAAGCGCTCTTCCCTTCCGCCAACGCAGATTCGTACCGCCGCGTCTTCTGGCGAGAAAGACTGGACCACCGCCCGGGTCCGCACCTCGCCGCCGCGTTCCCTGATGTACTCGCCGGTCGCGTCGTAGAGCGCGCTGAGAGGTACGGCGGGCAGTCCCATCTCGCCGGCTGCGGCCGAGTTGAGGAACGATTCGCGAAAGACCAAGGCGGCGTAATGAGTCGACATTCGATCCAGGTCTTCATTCAGCGCGCTAACCAGGATCGGTTCCCAGAAGCGTTGGATGGCGCGTTGCGTCTGGCCATGATCGCGCAACCACTGCGAGAAAGACGGCGCGCTGTCCGGCGGCAGCGATCCGGCGAGGGCAAGCAGCGCGCGGGAGATCGCGAGCTTGTCGGCCGTTCCGAGGAATGAGGCGCGCAGGAAGGACGATGAGGAGTGCATCGGCGCGGGCAGCGCGCCGGGTTCGAGAATGCTTTGGCGGCCGCCCGGTTCGATGAAGAAGAGGCGCTTGTACCAGCGGATCTTGTCCTCGACCCCGATGCGGCGATAGAAATCGCGCAGGTTGGTGCAGCAGCCGAGCAGGACGTGCTGGCAGTTATCGACAACCTCGCCGGTTCCGGGATGTTCGTAGGAGGACGCGCGACCACCCAGGTAAGGCCGTCGCTCGAGCAGGGTCACGCGATATCCGGCTTCGGCCAGGGCGCACGCGGCAGACAATCCGGCAAGTCCGGCGCCGACAACAGCAACCGAGCCGCTCATCCGGCGACCCGCCGCCACAGTCCCTTGATCAGTATTTTGGTCTTCTCCCAAGTTGTAAGGCGCACGCGCTCGCTGAATACGTCGTAATTGCACTCGCCAATCTTTTCCAACAGACGGCGGTAGATGGTCATCAGCGTCCAGAGCGCGGGTTCGCTCTCGCCGTCGATGAGCGGAAGAAGTTTTTCGCCGTCGGCATAAAACTCGCGGGCGCGCTGGGCCTGCAATTCCAGCACCGGGCGCAGCGCCGCGACATTACCGTCGATGATCGCCTGCGGTGGGACGCCATGCACGGTGAGATCGTCGGAGGGCAGGTAGATACGTCCCATGGAGGCGTCTTCCTTCACGTCGCGAATGATGTTGGTGAGCTGGAAGGCGACTCCGAGATGTTCGGCCAGATGCTCCGCCTTCGGGTCGCGGTAGCCGAAGATCTTGATGCAGACAAGTCCGACGACGGAGGCGACGTGGTAGCAGTAGTTGTAGAGATCGTCGAAGGAGCGATAGAGGACCGATGGACCGGACTCGCCGGGGCGCTGGCCGAGGTCGAAACAGTCCATGGTAGTGCCGTAGACGAGCTTCTCGAGCAGTTCGAAGGGGATGTCGTAGCGGCGCTGCGCGTCGGCAACAGCCATGAGCACCGGATCATCGGTAGCGCGTCCGGCAATGACCATTTCGAGGTCTTGCAGCCAGGCATTCAGTTTTTCGCGCTTTAACTCGGTCGGAATCTGGGGATCGTCGCTGATGTCGTCGGCATGGCGCATGAAGGCGTAGACGGCGCTGATGGCGTCGCGCTTTCGACCGGGCAGGACGAGGAAGCCGTAGTAAAAATTCTTGGCCGTGGAGCGCGCGGTGTGGCGGCAGATGCCGTAGGCGGTCCGCAATTGCAATGGATGTGACGTTGTCACCGGTTCCTCGGTTTGCGCGACGGAACTCACGAATGCGGCGCCAAACCCTTCCACAATCCGACCAAGAGAATGGTAGTCGCCATGCACAACCCCATCTGAGCTCCGACGATCACCAGATCACCAGATGTCCAGATCACCAGATCGTTCCGGCCTACCACCTGCGGCCCACCTTTCTCGTGGCCGCGCGCGCGACCAGCATCAGTTTCCTGGTCTTTGAAATCGACGGGCGCGCTTTCAGAACGTCATAGTTCTGGCGCTCGATGGCATTGAGAATCTCCTGGCCGCCACGGGTGAACAACTCGATGTCGGCGGCCAAGTCCTTATCGACCATACGCGCCAGTGGCAGCCCGCGATCGAACCAATCGCGCGCGCGCTGGACCTCGAATTTCATCAGCTCGATAAATGCCGGTGTCGCACGGCGCTGGGCAATGTCGTCTTCGCTGACGCTGAAGCGTTGCAAGTCTTCCAACGGGAGGTAAAGCCGATTCTTGCCGAAATCGGGCCAGACGTCCTGCCAGAAATTGGCGAGCTGTAAAGCTGTGCAGGTGAAGTCGGAGAGCGCTTGACG
>JBOGLI010000625.1:0-11157 GCA_050746165.1 Terriglobales bacterium
CGTCGAGGCCGATATCAGGGGTGTCGCAGAAGTGGTGCATTCGGGCGGCGCCAGCCTTAAAGTAATTCTTGAGAATGTGCTGCTAACTCGTGAAGAAAAGGTCGCTGCGTGCAACATCTGCGTCGCCGCCGGCGCCGAGTTCGTCAAGACCTCCACTGGCTTTGCCGCCGCCGGAGCCACGGTAGACGATGTCGCCCTGATGCGCCAAACGGTCGGCCAGCGCTGCGGCGTCAAGGCCGCCGGCGGCATTCGCACTGCTGCCGACCTGAAGGCGATGGTCAATGCCGGGGCCAACCGCATCGGCGCCAGCGCCTCGGTCGCTATCGTCCGCGAGCTGGGGGCGCCGTAGCACCGGCGTCTCGCCGGTCACCACAAACTCGACCATAACGCGGACGTCCTTGCCTGCTCATTTCGGCGACCGGCGACTGCTTTCTAGCGACCGGCGACTGCCGACTGATGACTGGTAGACTGTTCTCTGTCCAACATGGCTTCCACCGACGTCCCAGTTCCCGCGCAGGTGCAGGTCGATTCCCTGCTCCTGGAGGTCGCCGACGTGGTCAACACCACGCTCGACCTCGACACCATTCTCCGCCGCGTGGCGGAGCTGGTCCGTCGTGTCATTGATTACGAAATCTTCGCCATCCTCCTGCTCAACGAAAAAACGCAGGAGCTCCGCATCCGCTTCTCCATCGGCCATCCCGCCGACGTCGTAGAGAAGACGCGCATCCCGGTCGGACAGGGCGTCACCTGGCTGGCTGCTCAGCGCCGCGAGCCAGTGCTGGTCAATGACGTCGAGGAGACGCCGCACTACATCGAGGCCCTGCCACAGGTCCGCTCCGAGCTGGCCGTCCCCCTTATCATCAAGAACCGCATCATCGGCGTCATCGACATCGAGGCGCCCCAGCGCGGCTATTTCAATGACCAGCACCTGCGCCTGCTCTCGCTGGTCGCCTCGCGCATCGCCATCGGCATCGAGAACGCGCGCCTCTATACGCGCGTCGCCCGCCAGGCCCGCACCCTGGCCGTGCTTAACGACGTCAGTCGCGACCTGACCTCCATCCTCGACCTCGACAAGCTCCTCGAGCGCGTCGGCGAACTGCTGCGCCGCCTCATCGATTACCAGATGTTCAGCGTTCTCCTGCTCGACTCTTCCGAACAGAAGCTGGTGCATCGCTTCTCCATCCGCTTCAATGAGGAGATCAAGCTCAAACACGACATCCCGCTCGGCAAGGGACTGGTCGGCTACGCCGCCGCTAACAAGACGGCAGTGCTGGTCTCCGATGTCACCAAGGACCCGCGCTACATCGCCCTCAATCCGGAGACCCGCTCCGAACTCGTTGTCCCGTTGGTTTATAAGGACGAGCTGATTGGGGTCCTCGATATCGAGCACACCCGCCGCGGCTACTTCAACGAGACACACGTCCGCAATCTCTCGATTCTCGCGGCCCAGGTGGCAATCTCCATCGAGAACGCGCGGCTCTACGAACGCGTTCGCCAGCAGGAACAACGGCTCGAAGCCGACCTTGACCTGGCGCGCGAAGTCCAGAAACGATTGCTGCCCCAGGCGTGCCCGCCGCTCGCCACCGCGCAGTTGGCGGCGAAGTTCATTCCCGCTCGCCAGATCGGCGGCGATCTGTTCGATTTCTTGCGTTACTCGCGCAAAACCGACGCCGCCACGCTCGGCATCGCCATCGGCGACGTTAGCGGCAAGGGCGCGCCCGCCGCGCTCTATGGCGCTCTCGCCAGCGGATTCCTGCGTTCGCACGCCACCGGTCATCCCGCGCCCGCCGCGATGCTCACCCAGATCAATGCTTCTCTCGCCGAGCGCGCCATCGAAGCCCAGTTCGTCTGCCTCACCTACGCCGTGTGGACGGAGAAGACGCACACCTTGCGCATCTCCAACTCCGGCCTGCCGCGGCCGATCTACTGCCACGAAGGGAAGCTCCAGCGCATCGAAGCTACCGGCCTCCCGCTCGGGCTCTTCCCCACCGCCGAGTACGATGAGATCAGTTTCCATGCCGAGCCCGGCGACCTGTTCGTCTTCTTCAGTGACGGCCTGATCGACGCGCGCAACCGCGACGGCGAGATGTTTGGCCGCCGCCGCATCGAGGAAGTGATCGCCGCCAACTGGCAGGGCACCGCCGACAAACTCGTCGCCGCCCTCTTTGGCGCGGTTGCCGAATTCAGCGCCGGCGAAGAACCCTACGACGACGAGACCGTTGTCGCCATCAAGGTGCTCGCAAAATGAGTCGAAAGTCCGGTCGTTCTTCCTCAGGGATGTTCCAGGCCCGTCCTCCCGCCTTCGATTACATCGACGGCGAACTGCACTGCGAAGGCGTTTCCATCGCTAGTCTGGAGAAGAAGTTCAGCACGCCGCTCTACATCTACTCCGAGAACCTGATTCGCGATCGTTACCGCGCCTTCGACGCCGCCTTTTCCGGCGTTCCACACACCATCTGTTACTCGGTGAAGGCGAATTCAAATCTCTCGCTCCTCAAGCTGCTCGCTCAGATGGGCGCCGGCTTCGACGTCGTCTCCGGCGGCGAGCTCCAGCGCGTTCTCCGCTCCTCGTCCCGCACTCCTCGACCCTCATCCCGCGCCCCGCGCACCTCGTCCCTCGCCCCTCTACCCGTCGTCTTTTCCGGCGTCGGCAAAACCGCCGAGGAGATGGACCTAGCCCTTCACTCCGACATCCTTATGTTCAACGTCGAGAGCGAGCAGGAACTGCTGCTCCTCGGCCAACGCGCCATGCACCTGCGCCGCGAGGCCCGCGTCGCCCTGCGCGTCAATCCCGACGTCGAAGCTAAGACGCATCCTTACATCTCAACGGGCCTGCACAAGCACAAGTTCGGCATCCCGATGAAGACGGCGCGGGCCGTTTACGCAGCCGCCGCGCATCACCCCTGGCTCGACGTCGCCGGCGTCAGCGTGCACATCGGTTCGCAGATCACCGACGTGAAGCCCTTTGGTGAAGCCATGTCGCGCGTGGCCGACCTGGTCAACGACCTCGCCCACGACGGCCACCACTTACGCTACGTCGATGCCGGCGGAGGGCTGGGGATCTCGTACGAAGCCGGCAAGCTCGACGCGTTCCCCGCGCAAGTGAAGCGCTACGCCTCGGTCGTGAAACGCGCCTTGAAGGGGCTGGATGTCCACCTGCTGCTCGAGCCTGGCCGCGCGATCGTCGGCCCGGCAGGAGCGCTCATCACCTGCGCCCTCTACCACAAGCGCAATAACGGCAAGCAATTCCTGGTCGTCGATGCCGCCATGAACGACCTCATCCGCCCCGCCCTCTACGGCGCGTATCACGAAATCGTCCCGGTCCTTGTTTCCTCAAGCCTTACGCCTCACGCCTCAACCCTCGACGTTGTCGGCCCGATTTGCGAGACCGGCGATTTCTTCGCCCGCGACCGCCACATGCCGAATGTTGCCGACGGTGACCTGCTCGCAATCCTTGATACCGGCGCCTATGGCATGTCCATTACGTCGAACTACAACACCCGACCCCGGCCGGCGGAGGTCCTGGTTGATGGTAAGAAGGCGCGGCTGATTCGCAAGCGGGAAACGTTCAACGACTTGATCCTGAATGAGATGTAGCGGGCTTTTGGCTTTTGGCTTTTGGCGTCGGCTGTAGCTTGTCGGCTGTCGGTTGAGTTTTAGCGCCTCGCGCGGCTCGGATCGGAAGCGTTTGCGGCCCGAAATGCCGCAGAACCAAAGTAACGGTAACTATAGGTAAATTGTTGACCAAATCGCGTTTTGAGATAAGAATGTAGCCCGCGCCGACATGGGCGGCGCCCCTCCCCCAATTAAAGCTCTCGATCGAGCCGCGAGGTATGCGCATGGCGCGGATGTGTCGGCGTGTCACAGGCCTGGTCCTGCTTCTTATCGTATCTTCCATTTGCGCCATGGCGCAGGCTCCGCCGGCCCCGCCGTTCGCGGTCGCCACCGGCAGCATGAATACGGCGCGCTTCAACGCCGCGACGGTTGTGCTTGCCGACGGCAGAGTGCTCGTCGTTGGCGGATCCGACGGGACCAACATCCTTAATACCGCGGAGGTTTACGATCCGCAGTACGGCACGTTCTCCGGAACCGGCACGATGACTTCGCCGCGAAAGAATGCCACCGCCACCTTGCTGAACAACGGGACGGTGCTGGTCACCGGCGGCTATGATGGCACTAACATCCTCTCCAGCGCAGAGGTTTTCGACCCGAATTCCGGCACATTCACCGCCACTTCGGGCGCAATGGCAGCGGATCGAATGTTTCACGTCGCGACCCTGTTGCAAGACGGGACCGTCCTGGTCACAGGCGGTTACGACGGAAATCCGTCTCTGACGGCGGCGGAAATCTACGACCCTGGCACCGGTTCATTCTCCAGCACCGGCGCCATGGGCGTCTCGCGCCAGTATCCCACGGCCACTCTCTTGCAAGACGGCCGCGTCTTCCTCGCCGGCGGCTACGACGGCACGAATTATCTGAGCAGCACCGAAATTTACGACCCGGTCGCGAAGACGTTTTCCGCCGGCCCGTCTATGCATAACACCCGCAGGAATCACACGGCCAGCCTTCTTCACGATGGCCGCGTGCTGCTGGCGGGCGGCTACGACATCACCACGCCTTCCAATAGCGCCGACATCTACACTCCTGCTCCAGGTGCCGCGGGCTCGATGACGCCAGCCTCAAATGGCATGAGCAACGCGCGCGTTTTTCATGCGGCCACTACCCTGGGCGATGGCCGGGTGCTGCTCACCGGCGGAACGGATGGCCCCGGTGTGCGCAACACTGCTGACGTCTTCGATCCTGCCACCAATAAGTTCGCCCCCGCGGGTGCGCTGGTCACGGGGCGCGATTTTCACCTCTCCGTACTGCTCCAAAATGGCGACGTCCTTGAGCTGGGTGGCACCGACGCGAACGGCGCGGCTCTCGCATCGGCCGAGCTTTACACGCCGTTCGTCGCGGCCGGCAACATGTACGAGCAGCGCTCCGATTTTCCCTACGCGCTGTTGCTTAACGGCAAGGTACTGGCTGGCGGTGGTTCGGGGAACGGCGGGTACGGAACCACCGCCGACCTGTTTGATCCCACGACCGCCACTTTCTCGCAGACCGGCAGCTTGAATTTCCTGCGCTGGCAAGCTACGGCTACGTTGCTCGATAACGGCAAATTGCTGGTCGCAGGCGGAGCAAGCAGCAGCAGCTCGGCCGAAATTTACGATCCGGCACTGGGGACATTCTCATACTCCGCGGCAAGTATGAACGTGGACCGGTACGCGCATTCTACGGCGCTTCTCCAGGATGGCCGGGTATTGATTGCAGGTGGGCTCGGTACGTACGTAACTTTATTTTCGACCGAGATATACGATCCTGCAACGCAGTCGTTCACGGTCGCGTCCCAAATGACCACGCCGCGCGGCTACTTCACCATGACGCCTCTGCTCGATGGGCGTGTGCTCGTCGTAGGCGGCGACATCGATCTTAGCGGCACGCCAACCGCCTCGGCGGAGATTTACGATCCGCAATCCAATAGCTTCTCGCCGACCGGAAGTATGGCCGTGCCCCGGTCCGCGCACACGGCAACATTGTTGAACGACGGCCGCGTCCTCATCACTGGCGGACGCACCACGGGGTACATCCCGGTCGATACGGCCGAGATCTACGATCCGGTCCAGCAGACTTTCTCGACCGTTTCCGGTTCCATGTCGTTCGCGCGTTATAGCCACACGGCGACGCTGCTGAACAACGGGACTGTGCTGATTACGGGAGGCGTGGGCACGTCGTACGTGTACGCACCGGACGCGGACATTTTTGACCCCGTCACAAATACGTTTTTTGCCGATGGCACCACGACAGTCCCCCGAGCGTTGCAAGCTTCGGTGTTGCTGCTGGATGGCCGCGTGCTTCTCGCCGGTGGCTCCAACTCCAACGGCAACCTGGTGACCTCCGAGCTGTACACCCCAGCGACCCTGGCGCCGCCGAAGCTGGTCTCCATCGCGGTCAGTGCGGTGAACTCGAACATCGGCATCGGAGTCGGACAGCAGTTCATCGCCACCGGCACCTTCAGTGACAGCCACACCGAGAACCTGCAGTCGGTGACCTGGACTTCGTCGGATACCAGCGTCGCGACGATTACGAACGACGCCACCAACCACGGCCGCGCGTTCGGCCTCATCTCCGGCAGCGTGACCATCACCGCCTGCGCCGGAACCATTTGCGGATCCACGACCGCCGGTTCGGTCAATGCCGCCGATATCGCGGCAAACGTCAGCGTCTCTCCTTCGGCGATCGCCCCGAGCACGCCCCAGAACCTCACCTACGTCGCGACGGTAACGAACCGTGGCTCGGCCTCGGCAAGTACCGTGCAGATGAGCGACACACTTCCGGCCGGAATGACCTTCGTATCCGCCACGCCGAGCGGCGCCGGAAGTTGCAGCGGGACCGCGACCATCACTTGCAATTGGGCGACATTTACGGCGAACGAATCGGAGACGGTGACCATCGTCGCCACCGCGAATGCGCCGGCGACGAACGTGATGAACACCGTATCGGCGAGTTCCACCACCTTCGACCCCAACCCGGCGAATAACACTGCGAGCGCGACAACCTACGTCAGCGCCTGTCTGACTTCCCCGCCGTCCGGTTACAACGCGATCTGGATCGGCGGCAAGAACAGCGACTGGTTCACGGGGGAGAACTGGAGCACCGACGTGGTGCCGGCCAGTTCCGACAATGTCTTCGTCTGTGGACTGGCCGCGCATGCGCCTTACATCTCCAACTCGGCAACAGCGAATAATATCCTCGTTGGCAATGGCACGTCGCTCGCAGTGACAGGATCGCTCTCCTCCTATGGGAACGTGGACGCGAGCGCCGGCCCGATTAACGGCTCCGGCACTCTCACGATGGCGGGTGTGGACTCTACATTTGCTCTTAAGGGAACCTTACCCAGTACCATCGTTTCGACGAATGTAGCCCTGAGCGGCCCGACAACATTCCTCGCCCTAACGATCAATGGCTCCCTCGACATCGCCGGCCAGACCGTCATGGTGGCGGGCGATCTGGACACCAATTCCGGCAGTTCGCTGATCATGCAGAACCCGTCCGGGAATTTGACGGTCAGCGGCAATATGAACGTGTACGGCGGCAACAACAGTGGAACCATGACCGCGGGCGTGCTCAACCTCGCCGGCAATTTTTATACCGGCTGTTGCGATCTGCAGGCGTTCGCCGCGTCGGGCAGCCACGTGACCAACCTGATCGGCTCCGCCAGTCAAACACTGGAAATGTCCTATGGCGGTTTTGATACCAGCGGACAGCATTTCCAGTTTCTGAATATCGCCAAGACCGGCGGGGCAGCGTACATCTCCAGTGATGTGGCCGTCGGTGGTGACCTGACAACATCCTCACCGACGTATGTCGGATCGCACTCGTACAACTCCGGCTATTTGTACGTGCAAGGGAACGTTTCCATGGCGCCGGGGAGCACCCTGTCGCCGTACGAGCTGAATTTGTACGGGAACCTCGTCCCCAATGGCGCCGTCGTGGGAGCTTACGAACTCTACTTGGAAGGTGCGAACCAGCAAATCCAGGGTAACTTGGGCGTTCAATACACGTACATCTACGGTAGCTTAGCTCTGGCGGCCGACACCTCCCTCGCGGGAGAAGTGGACATTTACGGTACGCTCGACCTGAACTCGCATGCGGCGCGCATTGGCACCTACCTCTATCAATATGGCGCGCTGCTCATGACCCACCCGGCCGACAAGCTGACCGTGCTAAGCGAAGCTGATTTTTACGGTTATGGAAATGATACGACCGCTTGCGGCACGAACCCGATTCCCTGCCCGACGGCGTTGCTCACGGCGGGCACGCTCGAGTTGGCGGGAGATCTATATACCAGCAACGACGCAACCTTTGTGGCCAGTGGCAGCCATCTAACCCGCCTGATCGGAAGCAAAGAGCAATACATTGGGTATTCCCCAGGTGGTACGAACCAGTTTCAGGATCTCGAAATCGCCAACACCTCTCCCATCGGCCAAGGGCTTTATCTCGAAGGTCCGGTCAAGATCGCCGGAAAGCTGATCAAACACGCCGGCGCAATGGCATACGTTTACGGCGGCGATTACGGTTTCGATGCGGCGGGAGTGGACGTAAACGGCTTGATCCTTGACGACGCTACGATGACGATCGGAGCTGGCCCCATCGTCGCCTTCGACAACGTTACCTTCCAGGATGAGGCCTACGTCGGCGACCAACTCATCATTAACAATCCTGGCGCGGCTACACCCTACACGTTCTCCGGATTGCGCTTCTTCACGGTACCCAGCGCTCCCTATCACTACGTCGTCGCGAACGACACCGCCAGCGACGCCAATACCCTGACCGTAAACCTGGCGAATGCCTTTGCCAGCCAGGGTCCTGCATACACGCTGACCAATGGACAGGGCGCCACCACCGCAACGGCCACTGCCACGGTTTACCTGGGCGCGGTGAGCGGAATTTCCGTGAATGCCGGCGGCAGCGGATACGCCAGCGCACCAACGGTCACGCTGGTCGGTGGGGATGGGACCGGCGCCACCGCGGTTGCCGTGCTCACTGGCGATGCCGTGAGCGCCATCAATGTCGTCTCCGGCGGCACGGGTTACACCATCGCACCTGTGGTGGTGGTCGCACCGCCGCCCGGTACCGCGGTCGTCAACTGGCTAGCTGCCTCTCTCGCGCACTGGTACACATTCCAGTGCAACGCGAACGACCAGATCGGGAGCGCCGATGGAACGCTCGTCGGAGGCGCTAGCGCCACCAATGGTCTCCTCGCGCTCGACGGCTCAACCGGCAACGTCCAATTTGCGACAACGCTGATTCCGACCTCCGGCAGTTATTCGATCACCATGTTCGCCACGGAAGCGGCGGCATCCTCCACGATTGCCGAGTTACTCTCCCAAGGCCAAACCGGCGGCGGGTTCTACATCGGCCACGACGCGTCCGGCCAGATCCGCTTGGGCGACGCGTGGATCAGCACCGGCATTCCCTTCCCCAGCGACGGGCTGCGCCACCACTACGCCTTCGTCATGGATAGTTCGGCGAACCTCGCCCAGTTCTACATCGACGGTGTACTGGCAGGAACGCATGCCGGGCTCTATCCGAACGCCGGCGATAACACCAGGTTCGGCGCGCAGTATTCCACGAATGGTGAGTATTTCCGTGGCAGCCTGGAAGATGTTCGCATCTACAACAGCGCCTTGACTTCCGGCGCGGTGTCGACGCTCGCTGTTGGACAAGACCGGGGCACCGACCTTGGCATCTCCATCGATGCGGGCTATCCGAGCCCAACGGCTGTCGGTCCAGATCAAACCACCTATTACTCGTTCACGGTGACGAACCACGGACCGTTGTACGCGCCAGGCGTCAAGGTGCAGATCACCATCCCGGCGGACGCAACGTTTTCCTCGTCTTACCTGACCTGCACCGGAGCTCCGCCAACACTCACCTGCGATCTCGGAGACCTCAACGCCGGAGACACTGCGAATGACTCTTTCGCTGTCACGTTGAACACGCTGGGGGCAAATGCAATCTCCGCCAGCGTGAGTTCCGGCATCCTTGATCCGAACAGCTCCAACAACAGCTTCAACTCGACCGTCCAGGTCACCAACACGGGGACCGATTTGAGCTTGACCCTGACCGGGGCGGCATCGGCGACACCGAATTCCACCGCATCGTTCGTGGCCACCGTAAATAACGCCGTCGGCGTGGACGAACCCGGCGCAGTCATCACCATGCCATTGCCTGCCGGCCTCAGCTTTGTGGCCACGGGCAGCGATGCAAGTTGCTCCGGGACGACGACCGTCACTTGCGCCATCGGCACCGTCGCGGCGTATTCGTCGGTCTCGGCAACCATCAACGTCATGACCGGCGCTGCCGGAGCGTATTACCTAAATGCATCGGTTGCGTCGACCGATCCTGACATCAACTCGTTCAACAACACCGCATCAGCTCAATTGTTTGTCACACAGTATGGCGTCGGCGTGCTCGAGCGCGAATCAGTCGACAACAATGGGCAACCGATTCAGTACGGCTATGCGGAGGACCCGTCCGCCAGCAGCGATGGCCGCTTTGTCGCGTTCGATGGCGAGGGCGCTTACACCGGCAGCAATGCGACGGGTGGCTACTACGATGTGTATCTTCGCGATAACTGCCGCAATACCACAACCGGCACATGTACTCCGAAGACGGTGATGATTTCCGTCGATGCGAACGGAAATCCGGGCAACAACGAAAGCTACTGGCCAACGCTGAACCGGTCGGGGCGCTACGTGGCATTCAACTCGCATGCCAGCAACCTGGCCTCTACCAATTGCACCGGCGATTGCTATTACTCATGGCAGGTGTATGTACGGGATACTCTCCTGAACACCGCCACGTTGGTTTCCCAGGGCTTCGATGGTAGTCCAGCCGATTACGACAGCGGCTATTACGGACCGCCGGCAATCAGCGCGACCGGCCGCTACATCGCCTTCGACTCAGAAGCCGAGAACCTGACACCGCAGGGGGCGGCGGACGAATATTCGCAAATCGTAGTGCGCGACACCTGTATAGGAGCACCTGCCGGCTGCGTGCCGACGTCGACCCTAGTCTCGCAAAACGTGGCCGGCGCGGCCGCGGAAGCGTACAGCTATCATCCGTCGATCAGTGCGGACGGCCGCTACATCGCTTTTGAATCCGACGCATACGACTTGGTCTTCGGCGGCACGAATTACTATTCGCACATTTTCCTGCGCGATACCTGCGTCGGCGCGCAGAGCAGTTGCACGCCGAATACAATCCTGGTGGACACCGGAATCAACGGCATAGACCCCAACGGCTACTCCTATGGTCCATCGCTGAGCGCGACAGGCCGCTACGTTGTGTTCGATTCCTCAGCCACCAACCTGGTCCCAAATACGACCGGCGAGAGCTCGTACGAGCAGGTGTACCTGCGTGACACCTGCATCGGCGCGCCTGCCGGTTGCGTGCCCAAGACGATCCTATTGTCACAATCGCCCGACGGAACCCCCGGGAACTCCTACAGCTACCTGAGCTACGCCTACGACTCCAGCGATTACGGCGCCAGTCCATCGACCATCAGCGACACCGGGCGCTATGTCACGTTCATCACCGAGGCGAACAACC
>JBOGLI010000626.1:0-2398 GCA_050746165.1 Terriglobales bacterium
TTGAACCACGCGGTGTAGGCGTAGGTGTCGGCGGTGATGTCCAACCCGGAGGCGCGCGCCTCATTGATCTTTGCGACGATCTGCGGCATACGGCCCCAGTTCGGCTTGCCGGCCGCCTTCAGGTGCCAGATCTCGACCGGAATGTGCGCCTCGCGCGCGATGCGGAAGGCCTCGTCCATGGCCTTGAATTCGCCGTTGCCCTCGTTGCGCATGTGCGTGGCGTAAATGCCGCCGTACTTCGAGGCTTCCTTCGCCAGCGCGATCAATTCCTCGGTGGTGGCATAGGGCGCGGGCGCATACTGCAGCGCTGTCGAGACGCCGATCGAGCCCTGCTGCATTGCCTGGTCCACAAGGGCGCGCATGCGGTCGAGTTCCGCTGGCGTGGGTGCGCGATTGTCGTCGCCGATCACCATGCGCCGGACGCTGGTTGCGCCGACATAATCGGCGACGTTAATGCCGATGCCCTGCTTCTCCAGGCGCGCAAAGTATCCGGCGAAATCGCGCCAGTCCGGGGTAATGCCGAGATGCTGGTATCCGAGCTTATCGGCCTGGATCATGCGTTCGTTCAGCGGCGCGACCGATCCGCCTTCGCCAGTAATCTCGGTGGTGATGCCCTGGTAGATCTTCGACGGCAGGTGCGGATTCACCAGGATCGTCAGGTCCGACTGTCCAAGCATGTCTATAAAGCCCGGCGCGACCACGCGGCCCGCGGCGTCGATCGTCTGCTTCGCCGTTGCGTGCGCGAGGTCGCCAATCGCTGCGATACGGCCATCGCGAATGCCGACATCACCGGAATACCAGGGCGAGCCGGTGCCGTCGATGATGTGGCCGTTGCGGATCACGACATCGAACTGCTGGGCGACGGCGAGCGTGGAGAAGAGAAGAACGGCCAGAAAGAGTACGCGTCGCAAATAATCACCTCACTGGAGTGCTGGGCCGACATCATAGCTGAACGCCAAATTTCCAATTTGCAATTTTCACTTTTCAAATTTCAAATGTCTCCATGCCGCACAAGCTTGGCATCCTGCTCTCCGGCCGGGGATCGAACTTCGTGGCGATCGCGGAGGCGTGCCGCGCCGGTCGCATCGACGCCGCGATCGCGATCGTTATCTCCAACCGCGCCGACGCCCCCGGCATCGCGCGCGCCCGCGAGATAGGCCTGAACGCGCGCGTGATCCCGTCCAAGGGACGCGTCCGCGAGGAGCACGACGCCGAAGTCATTCGGGAATTGCGCCAGAACGGCGCCGAACTGGTTTGCCTGGCCGGGTATTTGCGCCTGTTGTCGCCGGAGTTCGTGCGCGCGTTTCCCAGCCGCATCCTGAATATTCACCCGTCGCTGTTGCCCGCCTTTCCCGGTCTCGACGCGCAGAAGCAGGCGTTGGAATACGGCGTGAAGTTCAGCGGATGCACGGTGCACCTCGTCGATGAGCACCTCGACCACGGTCCCATCGTCGTGCAGAAGGTCGTGCCCGTCCTCGATGATGACGACGAGCACACGCTCGCCGCGCGCATTTTGGAGCAGGAGCACATCGCCTATGCGGAGGCGATCAACATCGTGCTCGCGGGCATCAGCGTCGAACACCGGCGCGTAATCCTCGCGACAAAACGTTCCTAGAAACGAAAAACCCCGGCACGCTGCCAGGGTTTGAGATCCGTTGAGGGAAGAGTGGGACTAGCTCTTCGGAGCGTCCTTCATTTCCTTCTTCTCGTCTTTCTTGTCTTCCTTCTTTTCCTTCTTGGCGGCTTTCTTCGTCGCCTTCTTTCCCTTCTTCTCGGCCTTCATTTCCTTCTTGTCTTCCTTCTTGTCCATCTTCTTGTCCATGTCCTGCGCGAACGAGGCCATCGACAGGCAGAACATTCCCGCCAGCAGTAATGCAACGAGCTTCTTCATTTGAACTCTCTCCTTGTTAATGTTTGACGTAGACCTCTTCACGTACGAGTGCGTTCAGGTCTAGTTTCTTAAGGTGGCCGGGATTATAGAGGAACACTGCAAGTCGGCCAACTACAAAACTGGTTGCACAAAAAGTGGTGCAGGTCCTTGTGACCACGTCACACGCGCCTGTGAGTTCTGTACTGCCCGGCGGGTTGCGCGGCGATTACGATGGTGGAAACGTCCACGCAGGAGTGTCCCATGGAGACGACCGCCGCCAGCAAGCCCGTCCGCGGCACCGACAAGGCCCACGACGTCCTTCGCACCGAGGGCCATCCCCTGGATGCGCTCTTCCGGCCGAAAACCGTTGCCGTGATCGGCGCAACCGAGCGCCCGCAGAGCATCGGACGCCGCGTCATGTGGGCGCTGGTCACCAGCCCGTTCGGTGGGACCGTTTTTCCCGTGAGCAAGGACCGCGCGAGCGTGCTCGGCATCAAGGCGTATCCGAATATCGCCGCGGTCCCCGAG
>JBOGLI010000627.1:0-2830 GCA_050746165.1 Terriglobales bacterium
TTCCAATAGAGTTTCGGCACTTATAGATTTGACGCAGAGAGAGGGGAGATTATGGGCACATCGACATTGGTCGAGCACGAAGTGAATCAGCGCGACGCTAAGACGAGCGCGACGAAATACGTTTATCAATTCGGCGGCGGAAAAGCCGACGGCAACGGAAAAATGAAGGACGACCTCGGCGGCAAGGGCGCCGGCCTGGCCGAGATGACCAACGCCGGCCTGCCGGTCCCGCCGGGATTCACCATCCAGACGGAAGCCTGCCGCGAATGGATGCGCGGATCGCTTTCGCCGGAAGTCGATCGCCAGATGGACGCGGCGCTTGCAACGCTGGAGAAGCTTCAAGGGCAGAAGCTGGGCGCGGGCGACAATCCGCTGCTGGTGAGCGTGCGCTCGGGCGCGAAATTCTCCATGCCGGGCATGATGGACACGATCCTCAACCTCGGCCTCAACGACCAGTCGGTCGAGGCGCTGGCCAAGCGGGCGGACAATCCGCGCTTCGCCTACGACAGCTATCGCCGCCTTATCCAGATGTTAGGCAACGTAGTCATGGAAATTCCTAAGAGCGAATTCGACGAAGTTTTCGAGGGCATCAAGAAGAAGAAAAAAGCCAAGCTCGACACTGACCTCGACGCGGCCTCGCTGAAGGAAGTCATCCAGTCATACAAGCAGGTGGTGAAGAAGGCCACCAAGCGCGACTTCCCGCAGGACCCGCACGAGCAGCTCGTCATGGCGCGCAATGCCGTGTTCAGAAGCTGGGGTAACGATCGCGCCAAGCACTACCGCCGCATGAACAATATCGACGACATGCTCGGCACCGCCGTTAATGTACAGGCCATGGTCTTCGGCAACCTCGGCGAGACCAGCGGCACCGGTGTGGGCTTCACGCGTAACCCCGCCACCGGCGATAAAGAGTTTTACGGCGAGTTCCTGATGAATGCGCAGGGCGAGGACGTGGTTTCCGGCGTCCGCACCCCGCTGCACATCACCGAACTACAGAGGATTAACCCCGACGCTTACGACCAACTTCGCGAGATCACCACGCGCCTGGAGAAGCACTATCGCGATACCCAGGACTTCGAGTTCACCGTCCAGGAAGGCAAGTTGTACATGCTGCAGACGCGCAACGGCAAACGCACCGGGCGTGCCGCCGTGCGCATCGCCATCCAGATGGTGGAAGAGGGCCTGATCTCGAAGGAAGAAGCGTTCATGCGCGTGGAGCCGAACCAGCTCTACGATTTCCTCGTTCCGCGGCTCGACGAAAAGGGACAGAAGATCGAAGTCCTGACCACCGGCCTGCCGGCATCGCCGGGCGCGGCCGTGGGCAAGATCGTTTTCACGGCCGATGACGCGGTGGAAGCGCGCAAGGAAAAGAAGAGCGACGCCGTCATCCTGGTCCGCGCCGAGACCACGCCGGAAGATATTCACGGCATGGAAGTGGCGGCGGGCATTCTGACTTCGCGCGGCGGTATGACCTCGCACGCCGCGGTGGTGACGCGCGGCATGGGCAAGTGCTGCGTGGCGGGCGCGGGCGAACTCGATGTCAACGAGAAGGCGCGCACCATGACCGTTAAAGGACAGGTGTTCAAGGAAGGCGATTGGATTTCGCTCGATGGCACCACCGGGCGCGTGATCAAGGGCCGCCTGAACACCGTCCCCGCGAAGGCCGATGATCCCGAGCTGAACAAGATCATGGGCTGGTCGGAGCCGTTCCGTAAGATGGGTGTCCGGGCGAACGCCGACATTCCTCGTGATGCGATACAAGCGCGTGCCTTCGGCGCGGAGGGCATCGGGCTGTGCCGCACCGAGCACATGTTCTTCGCCGAGGACCGCCTCTCGCACATGCGCGCAATGATTCTCGCCACTGACGAAAAAGGGCGTCGCGCGGCGTTGAAGAAGCTGTTGCCGATGCAGCGCAGCGACTTCACCGGCGTCTTCCGCGCCATGGATGGGTTTCCGGTGACCATCCGCACGCTCGACCCACCGCTGCACGAGTTCCTGCCTTCGCGTGAGGAACTGATGGTCCAGATCGGCGTGCTGGAGGCAACGAAACCGAAATCGCCCAAGCTGAAAGAGCTGCGGTCGCTGCTGAACCGCGTCAACCAGTTGCACGAGCTGAACCCGATGCTCGGACATCGCGGCTGCCGCCTGGGCATCACCTATCCGGAAATCACCGAGATGCAGGCGCGCGCCATCTTCGAGGCCGCGGTCAACGTGCAGAAGGACGGCGTTAAGGTGAAACCGGAGGTCATGATCCCGCTAACCGGAACGTTAAAGGAGATGGCCAACCAGGCGGCGATCGTGCGCCGGGTGGCCGAGGAGGTCTTCGCCGAGAAGGAACGGAAGGTCGAGTACATGGTCGGGACGATGATCGAGTTGCCGCGCGCCGCGCTGGTGGCGGACGAGATCGCCAAGGAAGCCGAGTTCTTCAGCTTCGGCACCAACGACCTGACGCAGACCACCTTCGGCTTCTCGCGTGACGACATCAACAAGTTCCTCCCGACCTATCTCGCGGAAGGGATCCTGAAGCAGGACCCGTTCGCGGTGCTCGATCGCGAGGGCGTGGGACAGTTGGTGAAGATGGCTGTCGAGAAGGGCCGGAAGACGCGTCCGAACCTGAAGGTTGGAATCTGCGGCGAGCACGGCGGCGAACCTAGTTCGGTGGAGTTCTGCTTCCAGGTGGGCATGAACTACGTTTCCTGCTCTCCGTATCGCGTGCTGACGGCGCGGCTGGCGGCAGCGCAGGCGGCTTACGTGAAAGAGAACTCGGGGGCGGAAGCGGGACGGACGAAGTAGGAGAGTAGGATGGAAAAGCTCAGCGGAGTTGCTGGGC
>JBOGLI010000628.1:0-14274 GCA_050746165.1 Terriglobales bacterium
GCGTCACGAAGACATGAATTGCCCGATTTGTAAATTCTGCAATTTGAAATTCCGCAATTCCGCAATCTTCCTCGAACCTCTAGCATCATCTATGATGTTCTCTGCATGGCCCGTCGCCAGGAAAAGACCGTTCTCTGCATCGACGATGACCAAGTCGCCCTCTCCGGCTGGTGTCTTTATCTTCAGACCAAGGGTTACACCGTGATGGGCGCCTCGTCTCCCGAGGAGGGGTTGCAGATTTTTGGTACGCAGCCGATTGATGCGGTCATCCTTGACTACTCCATGCCCGAGCTGAACGGCCAGGACGTCTCCACCGTGATGAAACAGATCAAGCCGGGGGTTCCGATCATCCTGTTCACTGCAAGTGACGGGGTGCCGACGTCGATTTACCGCAACGTCGATGACCATGTCCTCAAGGGCGGCGAACCCACCGAACTCCTGGGCAAAGTCGATACCATCCTCGAAATCGACGCCTAACAGCGCTGAAGCTCGAAAATCCCCTCCAGCTGGTTTAATTCAAAAATCGAAAATCGAAAATAAAAATGAAAATATAGTTCTTCCTGTTGGTAACCAAAACGTCTGTCGCGCGTCCAATCTGGCATCAGCTTCGGTATCGAGTTTCAGTTCAGATGGGCTTCGCTGAAACTGAAACTCGAAACTGAAACTGCCGTTCAAGGAGAACCCGCATGGACGTCCCCCTAGGCACGCTCTCGCTGATGGTCCTGAAGACGCTTGACGTCCTCGGCCCGCTGCACGGTTACGGGATCGCGCGCCGCATCGAGCAGGTCAGCGATGATTTGCTCGCCGTCAACCAGGGCACCTTGTATCCCGTGCTCCTCAAACTGGAACAGGAGGGCGCAGTCGCCTCCGAGTGGGGCGCCTCGGAGAACAACCGCCGGGCGCGTTTCTACCGCCTCACCCGCGCCGGCCGCAAGCAGTTGCAGGCCGAGACCAGAAATTGGGAGCAGACCAGCGCCGTCGTCGCGCGCTTCTTCCAGCTTAAGCCGGAGGATGCGCAATGAAGTCGCTACGCCGTTTTTTCGCGCGTCTCTCCGCCTCAATGCTTGGCCGCCGCGATGAAGACCGCCTGCGTTCCGAGGTCGAGGAACACATCGCGTTTCTGGCCAGCGATTACATGCGCGCCGGCATGTCACCGGAAGAGGCGCATCGCCAGGCGGTTCTCAAGTTCGGCGCCGTCGAATCCATCAAGGAGGACTTCCGCGAGCAGGCCGGCCTGCCGCTGCTCGACAATCTGCGGCGCGATGTGAAATTCGCGCTCCGCCAGTTGCGCAAGAACCCGGGCTTCGCCTGCACCGCGATCCTGGTGTTCGCCGTCGGGATCGCAGCCAGCGTCTCGATCTTCGCCTTCGTCGATGCCGCCCTGCTCCGTCCCCTGCCCTATCCCGACCCCTCGCGACTCGTTTTTGTGACCGAGAGCGCGGCCATGATTCCCCGCGCGGACCTTTCCTGGCCGGATTACCTCGATTGGAAAGCGCGCAATGACGTCTTCCGTTCGTTCGACGTTTACAACGGCGGCAACGACGTGCTGACGACTCCGACCGGACCTGAAGTCGTGCGTGGCGCGAGCGTCACCGCCGGTTTTTTCCGCACGCTGGGCGTGAAGGCGGTCCTCGGGCGCGATTTTCACGAAGGCGAAAATAGCTTGAACGCTCCGCGCACGGTGATCCTGAGCTATAGCGCGTGGCAGAAGCGCTTTGGCGGTCGCAAGGATGTCATTGGACAAACCATCACGCTCGGCGAACCCGAGGTGATTATCGGCGTGCTTCCCAAGGATTTCGATTTTGCTCCCCGCGGCGGTACCGAGTTCTGGTCCGCTTTGCATCCCAAGGGTTCGTGCATCGAGAGGCGTAGTTGCCACAGTCTCGAAGGGATTGCGCGCCTGAGAGATGGCGTCACCTTGCAGGCCGCCTTGGCCGAAATGAAAGGCATTGCGCAACAACTGGAGAAGGAATACCCGGACAGCAATCGCGATCAGGGCGCAGTCGTCGAGCCGCTGCCGGACATAATCGTCGGCGACATTCGTCCGATATTGCTCATGCTGCTGGCCGGATCGGTGCTCTTGCTCGTGATCGCGTGCCTGAACGTCTCCAGCCTGTTGCTCGTCCGCTCCGAAAGCCGCAAGCGCGAGATGAACGTGCGCGCGGCACTGGGCGCATCGCCGGCGCGGTTGATCTTGCAGTTCGTCACCGAGGCAGTGGTGCTGGTCGGGGCTGCCGCTGCGCTTGGGCTGGTGCTCTCGCAACAGGCAATTCGCACCCTCCTGAAGCTGATCGCGCCCGACATGCTGATGCGCATGCCATTTCTCTCCGGACTTGGCATGAATGCCCATGTGCTGCTCTTTGCCTTCGCGGTGTCGATCGTAGCGATTACCATGTTCTCGATCGCTCCCATGCTGCGCCTGCCTTTGCGCGATTTTCGCCAGGGAATGGCGGAGGGCGAACGCGGTTCGACCGGCCGCTGGCGCCGTTTCGGCGGCAAAATGGTGGTGCTTGAAATCGCCACTGCCATGGTCCTGTTGGTCGGCGCGGCGCTGCTGGGCCAGAGTTTCCACCGCCTGCTGCACGTCGAAACCGGCATCGACACCAGCCACCTCGCCCTCCTGCGTGTCGGCGCGCCAGCGCAACGCTATAAATCCGACGCCGATCAGGTGCAACTGGAGCGACAGATCGTCAGCCAGGTATCGGCCCTCCCCGGCGTGCAGTCCGTCGCTCTGGCCACCACTCCGCCGCTCAGCTTCAACGGCAATACCGAATGGATTCGCGTCGCCGGTCGCCCCTATAGCGGCGAACACAATGAGGTCAATGGACGGTACGTCAGCTCCGGGTTTTTCCGGACCCTTCGCGCACGCTTGCTGCAAGGCCGGTTCTTCACCGACAACGAAGACCAATCGAAGCCGCGAGTGGTTGTGATCAACCAGGCTTTTGCGCGTAAATACTTTCCCGGCGAAAATCCGATCGGGCAGCAAATTGGCGATACCGGCCTCTCGCCGAAATCGTTAATGGAAATCATCGGCGTTGTCGATGACATTCGCGAAGGGGCGCTCGATTCGGAAATCATGCCCGCCGAATATGTCCCGCTCAACCAGGACCCGAGCACCTACTATTCGGTGATCGTGCGCACCGGGCGCTCCGAAGAATCGGTGCTGCCGGAGATGGCTAGCGTGATTCGACAGATCGATCCCACCATCGTCGCCTTTGACGAGACCACGATGGAGCAGCGCATGCACGATTCCCAAACCGCGTACCTACACCGCTCCGCCGCCTGGCTAGTGGCGGGCTTCGCCGCGCTGGCCTGGTTGCTGGGGGTCGTCGGCCTATACGGCGTCATTGCCTATTCGGTCAGCCGGCGTACACGCGAAATCGGCGTTCGCATGGCGCTCGGCGCGGGGCGCGGTATGGTCACGCGCATGGTGCTAGGTGAGGCCGGATGGTTGACCGCCGCGGGACTCGTGGTCGGTGTGGTGGCTTCGCTTGGCGCAGTGGCATTGATGCGGACGCTGCTGTTTGGCCTGAGCGCCAGGGACCTGTCAACGCTCGCCGCCGTGGCCGTGCTGCTCGGCCTGTCAGCGCTGCTCGCCAGCTATCTGCCGGCCCGGCGCGCAGCTTCGGTGAGCCCCGTTGAGGCCCTCCGCGTCGAATGAGCGAGCAGCAGACCCTGTCCAAATCCATAGAACATTGGCGCTGAAGGATCATCACGCTTCATTGTGATCAACAACCTTTAGTTGTCCTATCTTGAATGTTAACCTTACCCGCCAAACTTGGATTTCCTCCATCAGGACATTCTGAATGAACGCCAGAGTACGCGCCTTCATAACTGGTATCGCCGTTTTATCGCTCCTGATCCTATCCTCGTGCGGAGGAGGAGGCGGCGGAAGCAGTTCAGCACCCCTAACGGGAGGCGGCACACAGTCCGCCCTACCGAAGACGGCAGTAACTGCGGCCAGCAGTTCTCTAACGCGCGACCTTGCCGGAGGCTTTACAGTTGTAAGTGTCAAAGTGGTAGATGATCAAAATGTACCAGTGTCGGGTGCGACTGTAACTTTCTCGTCGTCAGCCACGGGCTTAGAACTTTTTCCGACGCAAGCGACGACGACCAGGCTAGGCATCGCGCGTACCATCGTTCACCTGCCGACGACCGTGAACTCGAGCTTCACCGTCAATGCCTCGGCCGCCTCAGGGGGCAGTTTTTCCCAAACCGTCACGACAGGGATGCGACTTGTCCGAACCTTGGGAACACCAAATGTCAGCGGGGGAGCAGTGCGCCCGGATGTGACCTTCCTGGCCGGAGCGACGGGGCTAGATGTTGCGGGGGCATTCAATCCGGATGGTCCGTTGAAGAAGACCGTCACGTCGCCCTATCCCGCAGGGATCGTACCCGCCATTGGCATGTATCCCTCAATAGCGCTGGATGGCACGCCTTTATATTGGGACTCACAGCAGGGGTTTCTGACTCTGCTCGATTCAAATCTCAATCCGGTAACCTCAATCGATCTTTTTTCGCGGGCCGGCACGGGATATACACCGCCTCCTGTAGTCGATTCGTTGCCAGCGCCTGTAGTCGATGCAAGTCACAAGATCTACACGGTGCCGGGAACGTGCGATGCGTTTTACGCCTTGGATGCAAGCGGATCGGTAATAGGCCTAAAGCATGACCTATCGTTCGATTACAATCAGCAGATCTTTGAAGGTGGATGCTACATAACCCTGAGTCCCAGCGGGAACCCGGTAGTCTATGGCATAGTACCTGGCGCCAATCAGTCGGCGAACTATTTCCTGGCTGTCGAATATGATCCGAACGGCAATGTATTGCACCGGGCGCAGCTAAGCATCCTACCGAGACTTTTCGCCCAAGCGGACGGCACTTATATCACCGATACCGCCACGCCAGGACATGTGTCGGTAATGGATACGAGCTTCCATTTAGTGCGCGACCTATTTTCTACGAAGGTTGAGTGGGGAGCTCTTGCCGGAGTGGACACCAACGGCAGGTATTACTTCCAGACTCGCTCGCCCGGCTGGGAAAAAAATACCGGAGATATTGGTTCCTACACGGTCGTAGAAGGCGGCGGGAACGTTCTTTTTTCGAGTGGAGAGAAGGACGATTCGACGGCATCGTACCCGATGTACAACCAGAACCACGGCACCGGCGTTTTTACGGCAGACGCGACCTCCGATACGGTGTACGCAATAAGAGGTAGCGCCAGCGGCAAGTATTATTTGGTCGTATATAAGAACGGCACCTATCTCGCAAGCTATCCAACGACCATGTCCAATAGGGCCCAGTTGTCGCCGTCGGGCCAGTTCTATGACACTCCGGACTATTTCGGAACAATGAGGGTCTATGATTTGAGAGGGAGTCTGGTTAAGGCGGTGACATATCCGCAGATGGCAAACACGTACCGTATTAATGCGATACGGATCGATTCGCAGGACTATAAATATGTGGATGTCGACGAGAAGACGGTTTACGTACTCGCTCCAGACGATTCCTATGTCAAGGCTATCGCTATCCCGTCTCCCTGGCCACGATACCCAGGATTTGACCTCACTCCCGACGGCAATTTCATTTTTGTTACCAGCGCAGTAGTGCAAAAAATCGACCAGAATGGAATTGTTCTGTGGAGCTCACAGCAGAACCCATATCTGTTTCCTGCCGTGGGGTCCGCCGTGGTGGACGCGGCTGGGCGGATATATTTCGGTAGCCTTGTCATGGATTCGAACGGCAACAAATTGAGTGATGTCGGTTTTTTCAAAACACTCACTGTCCCATTTGGCCGCCATGTCTTGATGTTCGGGCTCAACACAATCTACGAATTGTCCGCAGAATGATTTTTGCTTGTCGATTTTCTGACCGCAGTCCACTTGCGCTTTGAATGGGTCCGCCGCTGCCCCACATCTGCCTCACTCTGGCAGATGTGGGGCTTCGCGCCGGATGTTGGGTCGGATAACTACGCTGCCTTCGCCTCGATGTTGATTCGTTCGGCGATGCCGTTCAGCAGCCGGTCGGTTTCTTTCTCCTCGTCGAGCGTCTCCTGGAGCAGGCGCGCGACTTCCGGACGATTCAGCAATTGCGCGTAGGTACGTGCCGTGCCGTATCCGGAAATTTCGTAGTGCTCCACGCGCTGCGCGCCCGCGATCATGCCGGCATCGCGCACATCTGCGTCCTTGGCGTCCTTGATCATCTTCTCGTTCTCGTCGATGATCCCCTTCATGCCCTTGCAAGTCTTGTCGTCGCGATCCACGCCCTGGATCTGGTCGAAGATCTGGTCGAGCCGCTCTTTCTGACGGCGCGTCTGCTGCAGGTGGGTTTCGAAGGCGCGCTTCAGCTCCGGCGACTGCGCCTTCTCGGCCATTTTGGGCAACGCCTCGATGAGCTGCGTCTCGACGGAATAAAGGTCCTGAAGTTCATCGATAAATAGGTGATGCAGGGTTTCAAGCTTCATTGTTCCTCTCCTCTGTGTGTCTGCTGGAAGGTTGATCGGATTCTTGCGCGGATAATAGTTAAGAGACAGGCGAGGGCGGAGGGGTTGTGTTGAAGAAACGCAGTAACAAGTAATGAGTAATAAGTAACAGGCACTGAGTTGCAGTACAGCGGAATCGGCAGAGCGCCGCACCGTCTACTCGGTACGCATTACTTGTTACTCGTTACTTATTACTGTTCAGAATTCCGCCAGGCTCACCAACGCCTCGTACACGTCATTGGCCTGCGGCAGGATCTCGTTCTCCAGAATCGGCTGGTACGCAACATACGTGTCTTTGGCCGCCACGCGGCGCACCGGAGCGTCGAGATTTTCGAACAGCTCGTCAGCAATGCGCGCTGCGATCTCCGCGCCGTAGCCCCAGCTCAGGACATCCTCATGCACGACGAGAACACGATTCGTCTTCGTCACCGAGGCAACGATCGCCTCCCAATCGTACGGATTCAGCGTCCGTAGATCGAGCAGCTCGACCTTCACGCCATGATCGCGCTCAATGCGTTGTGCTGCCTGCAACGCGCGCGGCACGGTCGCACCATAGGTGACGAGCGTGATGTCGTCGCCGTGCTGGACGATACGCGCCTTGCCAAACGGGACCGTGAAATCTTTTCCCGGATACGGCGCCCGCCCGTAGGTTTCACGGTACAGGCGCTTGTGCTCGAGGAACATCACCGGATCGTCGCAGCGGATCGCCGTCCGCAGCAGTCCTGCCGCATCAAGCGCGTTCGAGGGGAAGACCACGCGCAGCCCCGGAATGTGTGTGAAGATGCTCTCCCCGCACTGCGAGTGATAGATCGCGCCGCCGGTCAGGTATCCGCCGATCGCCACGCGCACCACTGCCGGGCAGGAGAACGCGTTGTTGGAGCGCCAGCGGATCAGCGGCATCTCGTTGCGCAGCTGCATCATCGCGGTCCAGATGTAGTCGAAGAACTGGATCTCGACCACCGGCTTCAAACCGCGCGTCGCCATGCCGATTGCGCGTCCAACGATGTTCGCTTCGGCGAGCGGCGAGTTGAAGACGCGGTCGCTGCCGTAATCGCATTGCAGGCCCGATGTGAGCTTGAAGACCCCGCCTTTTCCCTTGATCTGCTTCGGCTTCAGGTACTGCTCGCGCGAGCAGTCGGCGATGTCCTCGCCGAACATGACGACCCGCGCATCGCGCTGCATCTCATCGCGCAGCGTCATGTTGATCAGGTCTGCCATCGTCTTTTCCGCCGCCGGTTTGCCCGGTTCGGCGTGCGCGATCTCCGGCTGCTTGTGGAACGCTTCTGACGTCGGATCGAGATGCGGTGAATAGACGAATTTTGTCTCCGAACCCGGCTGCGGAAATTTGGCCTTCAGCGCCCGCTCCGCCGCTTCCTGCACCTCGGCATCGACTTCGGACTCGAGGCGGTTGATTCCGTCCTCGTCGAGGATGCCCTCGCGCAGCAGGAACATCTGCAGCTTGGCGATGGGATCGCGCTTGGCTTCTTCCTGCCGCTCGCTCTCCGGCCGGTACAGCTTTTCATCATCCGACAGCGAGTGCGAGTACGGCCGCACCACATGGCCGTGCACGAACGCCGGTCCGTTTCCGCCGCGGATATGCACCACCGCCCGCTGGATGGCTGCGTAGCTGGCGAGGAAGTCCGTACCATCCACCTCCTCGAAGTGGAAGTTGGGGAAATTCGCAATCAGCCGGGAAATGTTGCCGCAGGCGGTCTGCACCTCGACCGGAACGGAGATAGCGTACTCGTTGTCTTCGCACAAGTACAGGACCGGCAGCTTGCGGTTCGACGCCGAGTTCAGCGATTCCCAGAACTCGCCCTGGCTCGTCGTCCCCTCGCCCGACGAGACGTACACCACCTCGTCGCCATGGAAAACTACGTCTTTGAATTCTCGATAATCGCCGCTCGACTTCTTCGCGGCCTCGGGATGCGCGGCGAAATAGCGTCCCGCCTCTGCGCAACCCGCTGCCTGCAGGTACTGCGTCCCCGTCGGCGAAGACTGCGTGACGATGTTGAGCTTTTTGTTCCCCCAGTGCGACGGCATCTGCCGCCCGCCCGAGCTGGGATCGTCGGCCGCGCCTACGGCCTGGAGCAGTTGCTCGTACGGCGTCACGCCGAGCGCGAGGTTGAGCGCGCGGTCGCGGTAATAGGGATAAAACCAGTCGTACCCCGCCTTGAGCGACATGCCGGCGGCGGTCAGCAGCGCTTCGTGTCCGGCGCCGGAAATCTGGAAGAAAATCTTCTGCTGGCGTTTGAGCAGGATCTCGCGATCGTCCACGCGCCGCGAGAGGAACATCAGGCGGTACGCCTGCTTCAACTGCTCGGGCGAGAGCCCCTCGTAGCTGCGCGCCTTGGGTGGCGATTGCGTTTTCGTTGCCATCGTTTCCTCGGATGCGGATTTCGTCCCCACGGCTCGTATCATTCTAAATTAGCTGTTAGCTTTTAGCTCTTAGCTTTTAGCTCGCTTCTGAAATGAAAGTTCTCCGCCCCATTCCGGATTCAGTAAAGCTTCTTATCTTCGATCTCGATGGCACGCTGATCGACTCGCGCACCGACCTGGTGAACTCCGTCAACGGCATGCTCCGCCATTTCGCACGCAAGGAACTGCCGGCGGAAGTGGTCGCTACCTACATTGGCGACGGCGCGCCCATGCTGGTGCGTCGCGCCTTAGGCGATCCGGTCGATGACCACTACTTACAGGACGCTCTGATGTTTTTTCTCGACTACTACCGCGAGCACAAGCTGGACCACACCATCGTTTACGACGGAATATTTCCGGCGCTTGACGCGCTGCGCGACGGACGCGTCATGTCGGTATTGACGAACAAACCGGTGAACCCGGCGCGCGCCATCGTCGAGGCGCTCGGGCTGGGCAAGTTCTTTGCCCAGGTGTATGGCGGTAATAGCTTTCCCACCAAGAAGCCCGATCCAATGGGCGCCGTGCAACTGATGCGCGAGTTCGGCGCCCGCCCGGAGGAGACGGTCATGATCGGCGACTCCTCGAACGACGTCGTTACCGGCCGCAACACCGGCATGTGGACCGTCGGCTGCACCTATGGATTCTCGCCGCATACGCTGAAGCAGGCGCCGCCCGACGTGCTAGTGGACCGGCCGTCCGAGTTGCCGCAGGCGGTGGGTTCTGCCGCGCCGTAGAACGACGCATATGAAGAGATGGCGGAGTAAAAACCGTTGCTAGTTACTGGTTGTTAGTTGTTGGTTATTAATATCAAGACATTTGCGCTGGTACCTGACAACTGACAACCGGCAACTGGCAACTACCGCAGCAATTCCTCCAGCGCCGCGCTCGCCTCGGTTTTCTCGTCTCGATACTTGATGATCACCGGCGCGTATACCGAGAGTCCCCACTCCGGCTTCGCGCGATCCAGCCGCCGCGACCCGGGAACCACAACCGCGTTTTCCGGCACGACCAGCGGTGACCTCGCGGAGGCGCGATAGACTTCGCCGCGTACGACGTCGTAGAGCGGTGTCGATCGCGTCAGGATCGTCCCCGCCCCGAGCACCGCGCCGCGGCTGACGCGCGTTCCCTCATACACTCCGCAATTTCCGCCGACCAGAACATCGTCCTCGACGATCACGGGCGCGGCGTTCACCGGTTCGAGGACGCCACCGATTTGCGCCGCTGCGCTCAGGTGCACGCGTTTGCCGATCTGCGCGCACGATCCGACGAGCGCGTGCGAATCCACCAGCGTTCCCTCGTCGATGTAGGCGCCGGCGTTGATGAACATCGGCGGCATGCAGATCACACCTGGGGCAAGATAGGCGCCGCTGCGCACCGACGATCCGCCCGGCACCACGCGCACCCGGTCTTCCGTGGCGAAGCGTCGCAGCGGGAAAGTGTCCTTGTCGACGAAGGAGAGCGGGCCGGGTCCGCTCATGTCCTGCAACATCCCGAGACGAAACCCGAGCAGGATCCCCTGTTTCACCCAGACATTCACCTGCCACTGGCCATCGCGCTTCTCGGCCGCGCGAATCCGGCCTGCGGTAAGGCCCTCGCGTAGCGATTCGAAGCAGTCGCGAGCCGCTTTCGAAGTTTCGGCGTCGATGGCCGCCGCGTACCAGTGCTCGATTTCGTGCTGCAACTCCGGCATGGTCAGGAAGTATACGGTACGAGGGTTGCCGGAAAACCAGGTGCGATCGTCGGTTGAACCCGTGAAGAACTGGGTGGCCCACACATCGCGCCGCGCGGCATTGGAAACCGTCTGGCACGATGGCGGGATGTGTGGGTTGAACCGACAATCAGCAATCGGCAATCATCCATGTCATTGATTTCCATGGCCTTGGCACCGCACAAAATCCCGGCGGTTAGCCTATACTCTTTTTCCGGCATCAGAGTTGAAGGCTATGGGAAGTCTCGCTCCACTGCTCGGGCGCACGCTCGTGATCGCGGCCCATCCCGACGACGAGGCCATCGGCTGCGGCGGCCTGCTGCAGCGCATGCGCGAGCCGCTGGTGGTCTTTTGTACCGACGGTGCGCCATGCGACCGATGGTTCTGGGAAAAGTACGGCTCGCGCGAAGCGTACGCGCGCATGCGTCGCGAAGAGGCGCGCCGTGCGCTCGCGCACGTCGGCGTAACGCGCGTTGAGTTTCTCGCGCCCGACCTGAACCCGCTGCGGCAATTCGTGGACCAGGACCTGTTCCTGAATATCGGACCGGCGGCGGCGCGCGTCAACGAATTGCTGCAGTCGTTCCGGGCCGAAGCGCTGCTGGCCCCGGCCTACGAGGGCGGACATCCCGATCACGACAGTTGCGCGTTCCTTGCCTGGTGCCTCTCGCGCCATCACGTTCTGACCGCTTGGGAGTTTCCGCTCTACTACCGCAAGGGAGAAGGAGAAATTGTTCGCCAGTGCTTTATCAAGGCCGAGGGCGGGGAATCGCTCTTCGACGCCACTCCCACCGAGGTCGAACGCAAGCGCCGCATGCTCGATGAGTACGCCTCGCAACGGGAGACCATCGCGCTCTTCAATCCCGCCATCGAGCGCTTCCGGCCACAACCGGCGTACGATTTCACTCGCCCGCCCCATGCCGGCACACTGAATTACGAAGCGTGGGGATGGCCGATCAGCGGCGCGCAAATCCTGCAGGCATTCGCGGCGTCGATGGAATGCGAAAAACACCACGAACCCGATCCAAAGGATCCGGGGACCGTGGTGCGGGGCCTGGTGTGAAGCGCATTCTCTACGTTGCATTCCCGATAGTCGCGGTGACCGCCTCGGTCGCCGGCGGCGCCGAGCAGATGCTCTGGACGCTGGAACAGGAGATGGCCGAGCGCAGGCGCCGCACCACTGTCGCCGCGTGCGCCGGATCGGAGGTTGCCGGTAAGCTGCTCGTTACCGGGTCGGAACCTGAAACCACGGACGCCTTTGAGGAGCGCCGGGCGGAGCACGAGCGAGCCGTGTTGAGCGAAATCCGGCGTGCCAGCGAAAATGGCAGCCCCTTCGACCTGGTGCACGATGAGTCCGGCCACTTCTGGCGCCACGCGCGCGATCTCGATGTGCCCGTCCTCGCGACCCTCCACCTGCCCCGGTCCTTCTATCCGGCGGCTGCCTTTGAATCGGTTCCGCCGAATGTCTTCTTTAACTGCGTGTCGGAATCGCAACTGGCGACCTTCTCCGATGTGCCGCAAGTGCTGGGTGCCATCGGCAATGGCATCCGCATCGCCGACTTTCCGCCGCCGTCATCCCAGCGAGACGATTACCTGCTCTGGGTTGGCCGCATCTGCGAGGAAAAAGGAGCGCACGTTGCCATCGAGGTCGCCGAACGCGCCGGACTGCCGCTGGTCATCGCCGGACGAGTGCACGCCTACTCGTATCACCAGGACTACTACCAGCGCGAGATCGCGCCGCGCATCGACGGCCGGGGCGTGCGCTTCGTCGATTCGCCTTCGTTCTGGGAGAAGCTGAAGCTGCTGCGCCATGCCCGGACGGTGCTGGTACCGTCGCTCGTGGAAGAAACCAGTTCGCTGGTGGCGATGGAGGCGGGCGCGTGCGGCACGCCCGTCATCGGCTTCCGCCGAGGCGCCATTCCGGAGATCGTGCAAGAGGGCGTGACCGGCTTTGTCGTCAACTCCGCCGAGGAGATGATCGACGCAATCCCGCGCACGGGCGAAATCGATCCGGAGGACTCCCGCGACCACATCAAACGCAACTTCTCGGCCGCGCGCATGGCCGATGACTACGAGCGGATGTATGAGCGGATTCTCGGAACTGCCGCCGCCAAGGAACGGGCGGCGGCGTGAGCGTACAAATGCTGGTCTTTGATGATGAGCGAATCAATCCGCGAGCGTTTTGCTGGTTTGGAGCAATCCCGCGGAGGGAGGTTGACCATTGGTGCGAAGAATCCGGATTCGCATTGCCCCACGATCTCCTCGAATTCTGGTCAGTAACCGGTGGTGGCGACCTCTTTGAGTCTGAGACTGTTTTGCGCCCGAATGTAGTGCAACCTCCGAATGCCGCCTTTTTGGCAGGAGATGATGTCCATTCCAGGAACAACGATTTCAGAGGCAACGGCTTGCCACCGCACCTGTTGATCTTCCAGGTTGGGGCATTCGTGTCAGCAATCGATATGCGAACACGCAAGTACGTGACCCTCGGTGCCGATTATTCGGTCCGCGACGAATTCAACACTTTCGATGACTGGTACACGCGCACGGTGCGACTCGAATTTGGCGAGAGATATGGTCTTGAAATAGATCGCGGGTCGACCTTGTAGCGTCGGGCCGAAACGGCAGCTGATTGCTGACAGCTTCTTCACACGTCCAGCCCCACCGTCCTCATCAACTCCAGCGCGTTGCTGCGCGTCACGACACCTTCGCGCAGACGGTAGTCGAATGACATCCGGCCGTCGCGCAGTTCGTCCTGAAAATGTGCATTGCGAACCCGGTCGCCGGCCACCTCGGTAATCGCTAAGTCATGCGTGGTGACCACCCCAATCGCGCCGCGTTCCAGCAGCGCGCGGATCAGCCCCTCGGCCCCGATGCGGCGGTCATGCGAGTTGGTGCCGTGCAGCAGTTCGTCGGCGAGAAACAGCACGCAGCGGCTCTGCGCTGTCAGGTCCATGATCTGCCGCAGCCGCGTGATCTCCGCGTAAAAGCCCGAGCGGCCCGCCTGCAGCGAGTCGGTGACGCGAATCGAGCAGCCGAGTTGCAGACGCGTCAGGCGAAGCGATCGGGCGCGCACCGGCGCCCCCGCGAGCGCGAGCACCGCGTTCGTGCCGATGGTGCGCAGGAACGTGCTTTTGCCGCTCATGTTCGAACCGCTCACCAGCAGCGCCTGCGTCGCACCGCCAAGCTCAATCGAGTTGCGCACGCAGACCTTCGCCGGAATCAGCGGATGTCCGATGTCCTCGCCGGCAAACAGCGGCGCGTCCTGTTCCAGTAACTCCGGAAACGGATCGTTGGGGTGCTCGTAACAAAACGCGGCCAGGGATGCGAGCGCTTCAATTTGTCCCAGCGCCTCGAGCCAGCGCCGGACCGAATGCCCGTGCGCCTTCCGCCACCGCTCTATGGCGAACGCCACCTGCAGCGAATACAGCAGCGGAACATCGAGGAAGCGAACGAACATGCTGTGGCGCGAGTCGGCCCAATTCACCAGCGATTTCAGGCGAGCCATCGCCACCGACGGAACAACTTCATTGGCGATTGCCGATTGTCGATTGTCGATTGAGGAATCGAAAGCGATTCGCCGTTGAGTCAGGCTCTGCAGCAGGGGAGATTCGAATTGCTCGCGTTCAAGTCGCGCCAGCAGCACCGACACCAGCGCCAGGTCGGCTGCGGC
>JBOGLI010000629.1:0-2679 GCA_050746165.1 Terriglobales bacterium
GAGCAGAACCCGGCCGCGCTGGTGGCGACGCCGCGACTGCCCAAGACGCTGCCGCGCGTACCCACCATCGAGGAGATCAACTCCGTACTCGACGCCGACATGCCCGAACAGGCGCCGTTCGGCGAGCGCGATCGGGTGATCTTCGAGCTCCTCTACGGTTGCGGGCTGCGCAATTCCGAGCTGGTTGGCATCAACATGGCCGACATCCACTGGTCCAACGAAGCCATCCTTGTTCGCGGCAAGGGCAAGAAGCAGCGCCTGGTTCCGTTCGGCGACAGCGCCGCGCAAGCACTCCGTGAATACCTTCCGGCGCGCCAGAAGCTGCTGAGCGATCGCAAGCGCAACTCTCCGGCGCTGCTGGTGAACCTGCGCGGTGGACGGCTGACCACGCGCAGCGTCGGGCGCATCGTGAAGCAGATCGCCGTCATGCGCGGCCTCTCCGCCGACCTGCATCCGCACACGCTCCGCCACGCCTTCGGCACCAACATGCTGGAGGAAGGCGCCGACCTGCGCGCCATCCAGGAACTGCTCGGGCACGAACGATTGGCCACCACCCAGCGTTACACACAACTTTCGCTCAAGCATGTGATTCAGGTGTACGATTCGACCCACCCCAGGGCGAAGTGACCTCCTGCTGACGAGGAACCATTGTCATGTCAACGGATGCCGATACGTTATCCGCTACGGCGAAGATGAGAGCAAGAACCGCCATCGTGCGACGCTTCGCCAAGGCGAACCGCGAGCTCTGGTTGTTGCTGGCGATGTTTCTCATCGCCATGCTGGTGAACAGCATTCTCGCCGAGCATCGGATGGTGTTGTACCTGTACACCATCCCAACGATCTATTCCGCCTACGCTTACGGCCGTCGTCACGCCGTCCTCACGGCTTTTGCCAGCGCCTTCCTGATCTTGTGCATGTCGTGGGTGAAACCCGAGATCCTTTCGGCGCACGGCGTTTACCTGCAAATCGACGCCTGGTCCGAATTCGCGATTTGGAGCGGGGTGCTGGTCATTACCGCATACCTGATGGGCACGCTCTACGAGCGCTTGCAGGCCAAGATGCGCGACCTGCACCAGAGCTACGACGGTCTGCTGATGCTGCTGCAGCACGTCGCCTCCGATACCAAGTACACGCACAACCACCCTTACCGCGTCTCGCTCATGGCCAGCAAAATCGCCGAGCAGATGGAGTTGGGCACGCAACGAGCGGAAGACACGCGCCGCGCCGCCCTCCTGCACGATGTCGAGAAGGTCGGCATCACCCAGGAAATGCTCTTCCAGGCCGCCAACGTAAAGGAAGCGGAGCTGAAGCGGATGCAGGACAATCTGGAGGGCGGCAAGGAATTGCCGGTCACGCATGGCAGTTCCCTGCAGCGGATCATTCCCATCCTGCTTGCGTACCAGGCTGCCAACGAGAAGTCGAAACAGTCGCAAGGGCTGAGCCATATTCCGGTCGAATCGAAGATCCTGCTCGCTGCCTGCCACTACGACCTGCTGACCACCTCGCGCGAGGAACGCATCGCGCCGTCGGAGGCCATGGAGCGCATCGCGCAACGCTCGGGCATCGAGTACGACAGCGAAGTCGTCGATGCGATGACCAAGGTCTTCCGCAAACGCGGCATGGACGAGCACGAGCTCGCAACGGCAAGAGTGGCGGCGGCGAAGAGCTAGTTCTGGCTTTCGGGCTCCGGGCTGCGGGCTTTCGCTTTCGGCTTTCGCTCTCGGCACGGGTTTTGGGTGTTTACGATTTTCGCAATACCTCAATGCTAAGTACCCCTCCCCCTCCCCTGGTCTAATCGAATCAGCAGGTTAGGAGCCGATAACCCGGGTTTCCCAAGAGTTTGGCCGGGTTATCCCAAGTGTCCCAAGAAATTTTGTTGTCAAAGAGCAAATGCCCGCCGGTCAGGGCAGGCATTCAGGGGACACGAATTCCCTCGGCGCTTGTGCGCACGATTCGAGATTAGCGGATGTGGTGAGCGGTGTCTGTGAGCCAGCGCACGGATGTGTGTGATAAGCCCGACACCCCCACATCGCGCCGAAGATACGAGTAGGTGAGATCGTCTGGAGGCGCGATGTGTGGGGCACCCACGGGAAAAGCCCCACCCTCCGCCAAAACCGGGCGGAAGGGTGGGGCAACCTCAGGTTTTGTTTTTTGAGGAACCGGATGGTCAAGCCCCGGTGCCTATTGCTACTACTGAGGATCATCCCTGCGCAGGATGCCGTGAAGTTCCTATCCTCGGAGGGCTCGATAGGAATACCTACTGTTCACGGCCCAACGGTTTTCTTTTGGTGCAGCTTCACGAGGTCCGTGTACATTTGAGTACGAACGCTCGGATCGCGTTCTACCGATAGCGCGGTCTCAATGAGCGCTGAAGATCCTGTTCGACCAAGGGCAGCCAGAGCCGCACTGGCGGCGATGCGAATGCTCGGATCAGCATCTGAAAGGCTCGGCGCAACGCGATCGGATAACGATTCGGCATCCAACTCACTCAGGTGGTGAAACATCCTAGCGAGTTCCAGGGCCTCACGCCGATGCGCAGAGTCGTTGCCGTCCAATAGATGACTCACCGTTTGCACGCATTTGTCATCTCCCAATTCAATCAATTGCCGTGCCGCTTTGAGCCGAAGGTCCTCCCGTTGATTTTGATCATCGCAGGTTTCTATTAATGCATCCCTACCC
>JBOGLI010000630.1:0-3128 GCA_050746165.1 Terriglobales bacterium
TACGGGCGCCGCCTGCCGCTGATGCTCGACATCGTCTTTTATTCGGTGATTGAAGTCCTGTCGGGACTGGCGCCGAATTACACGACGTTCATCATCCTGCGCCTGCTCTATGGCGTGGGGATGGGCGGCGAGTGGGGCGTGGGCGCGTCGCTGACGATGGAATCGGTGCCGCCGCGCTGGCGCGGGATATGCTCCGGCCTGCTGCAACAGGGCTACGCCGTGGGATACATGGTCGCGGCGGGAGTTTCGTATTTCGTGTACCCGCATTGGGGATGGCGCCCGATGTTCTTCATCGGCGGGCTACCGGCGCTGCTGTCGCTGTTCATCCGCGCCAAGGTGAAGGAGAGCCCGGCATGGCAGCGCTCGCGGACCGATTGGCGGAGCTACCGCCGTTCCATCCTGCGCAATTGGAAGCTGTTCCTCTACATCATTGTCATGATGATGCTGATGAGTTCGATGGCGCATGGCACACAGGACATGTACCCGACCTTCCTCAAGCACCAGCGCGGGCTTTCGGAGGAAACGACGTCGGTGATCGTAGTCATCTCCATGTTCGGCGCAATCCTGGGCGGCATCGCGTTCGGTCTGCTCTCGGACAGCAAAGGACGGCGGGTGTCCATGGTAATTGCCGCCCTGGCCGCGGCGCTGCTGATCCCGCTGTGGATGTTTGCACCGTCGACCGGCATGATCGTGGCCGGAGCGTTCCTGATGCAGTTCATGGTGCAGGGAGCGTGGGGCGTGGTGCCGGCGCATCTGAACGAACTTGCGCCCGACGCCATCCGCGGATTCTTTCCGGCATTCGCGTATCAACTCGGGGTATTGTGCGCATCGAGTACGACGTATCTGCAGGCGCGCTTCGCGCAGCATTTCACCTACTCGGCGGTGATGGGCTCGTCGATGGCGGTGGTGCTGGTGGTCGGGGCGGTGGTGATTGCGGTGGGGCCGGAGCGAAGGGGAGTGGTGTTCGGGGAAATAAGCGGTCAGTGATCAGCAGTTTAGTGATCAGCCACGGCACGGACCGTGGACGGCATGCGAATATTGAGCTGGTCTGGTCGGACCGGCTGAGGGCAGCCGGTCCCACACTCAAACTCTCCTATTGCTCAGCCCAACAATCCCGTAAAGTCCCTTGCGTTGTTCTCGAAGCCCGGGAACACCACATCGAGCTTCTTATTTCCGAGATGGCGATAGACCACTTCGCCGAGGACGCGGCGGAAGTCGGTGGTCAGCGCAAGATCGCGGTTCTCGTTTAACTGCTCGGGCGCCAAGCCGGGCCATTTGCCGTAGACGCGTCCGCCCTTCACCGGGCCGCCCATGACGAACATCACGTTGGCATGGCCGTGGTCGGTGCCGCGGTTGCCGTTCTCGCGCGCGGTGCGCCCGAATTCCGACATGGTTACGACGACGGTGCTCTCCGCCAGGTCGCCGAGATCGGTCCAGAAAGCGGCGAGCGATTGCGAGAGTTCGGTCAGGCGTCCGGGGAGTTGTCCCTGCACGGAGCCTTCGTTAACGTGCGTGTCCCAACCGCCGATGTCGCTGAACGCGACTTCGACGCCGAGGTCGGCCTTCATCAACTGCGCGACCTGCTTCAGCGCGTTGCCCAGTGGACCGCGAGGATAATTCGCTCCCGGCGCCGGCTGATAACGCGAGGGATCGCTGGCCTTCAGCATTTTGACGGCATCGAAAGTCTCGTCGCCGGTGCTGTGCAGCGTCGCATCGACGGACTGCGCGTACATCGCTTCGAAAGTATTGGCCAGCGGCTGCGCCTGCGGATTGCGCCCGCCAACGCCGAACTGGTTGATGTCGCTCACGGCCACGGCGGGCTGCGTGCCCGACAACATGCGGGGCAGGGAAGCGCCGAGCGCGACAGCGCGGAAGGGCGAGGGCTTGCCGTCTTCGGGCGCATCTTTCAAGGCGCGGTTGAGCCAGCCGTCTTCGGTGATCTTCACGCCGGGCGTGCCGGACTCCATATAGTCCTGCGCGTCGAAGTGCGAACGCGTCGAGTCGGGCGAGCCGGCGGCGTGGATGATCGCCAGGTGCCGCTGGTCCCACAAAGGCTTGAGCGCCGACATGGAGGGATGCAGGCCGAAGAAGCCGTCGAGGTCGATCACATTCTGCTTCGGGATGGCGATCGTCGGACGCATCTGGTAGTAGGCGGATTCGGCGTGCGGGATCACGATGTTCAGACCATCGGCCGCGCCGCGCTGGAAGATGACCACCATGCGCTTCTTGCCGGTGACCGCCAAATCGCTGCCGTACACGGCGCGCGTCAGGAAGGCGGGGACGACCGTCGTCCCGACCATCGCCATTGCGCCATTTCTCAAGAAGACTCTGCGTGTGATTGACATGAAAACTCCGTTATAGAGGTATCTCAGTATGTCAGTATTTCAGTAATCAGGATCTTGATTCATTGCCGATACTGAAATACTGAGCTACTGAAATACCGACCTACCGTCTTTGAAATTCCGGTGACCCCAAAATCAGACCCGCGATCACGCCGACGTTAACCGGACGCTTGCGGTCGTCGAGCACACGTTGCGTGACCTCGGGGTCGTTCATCTGCTTCATGATGGTTTCGTGCGTCTGCTTGGAGACATTACCGGCGAGTAGCGCCTGTTCGAGGCGTCCGACGGCCACGTCCGCGTCGGTTCCGGGATCGCCGCCGATGAGCGCATCGGGGCTGAACTGGACGCCCGGCATGCGTCCGGAGACCAGCCGCAAAGCGAAGTTCATGCGGTTGAGCAGCGCCGCGGAATTCACCCAGGTTTCTGCCTTCATCGAATATCCGGTGGGCGGCTGCGCGCCGTAGAGCGGCATGCCCATCTGGTTGAGCGTCTGCACCAGCGGCATGGCGTTGGTGACGTTCGCGCCGGTGGCGCGGATTGCCGAGGCGACGAATTCCAGCGGGGTCTTCACCTTGGCGCGCAAGGTGTCGGCGGACCAGAACTCCGGCGAATCGTACATCGTGCGCAAGACCTCTTTAATGTCGCCATCCTTCTTGAGAAAGGTCTTGGCCATGCGGTCGACCAACGCCTCTGGCGGATTGTCGCTGACGAAGCGCTGCGCTAGTTGCAGGCTGATGTGATGGGCGGTGGCGGGGCTGTGCGCGAGGAGTTCGATGATCTCCAGCC
>JBOGLI010000631.1:0-5333 GCA_050746165.1 Terriglobales bacterium
TCACTGAGCGCTGCATGTCGGTGACTTCTTCCGGGCGTTCGTCGATCAGCAGGACAATCAGCACAACTTCCGGATGGTTCGTCGTGATGCTATTGGCAATGTTCTGCAGGACCATCGTCTTGCCGGCGCGCGGCGGCGATACGATGAGGCCGCGCTGCCCCTTGCCGATGGGCGTGAGCAGATCCATGACGCGCGCGGTGATGTTGTCCTTCACCGTCTCCAGCTTGATCCGCTCCTGCGGGTACAGCGGCGTCAGGTTGTCGAACAGGATCTTGTTGCGCGCTTCCTCGGGCGACTCGAAGTTGACCGCCTCGATCTTCACCAGCGCGAAATATTTCTCGCCTTCATGCGGCGGACGCACCTGGCCGGAGATGGTGTCGCCGGTCTTCAGGTCGAACTTGCGGATCTGCGACGGCGAAACGTAGATGTCGTCCGGGCCGGGCAGGTAGTTGTAATCAGGCGAGCGCAGGAATCCGTAACCGTCGGGCAGGATTTCGAGGACGCCTTCGGCGAAGATGTGGCCCTCTTTTTCCGACTGGGCCTGGAGGATCTTGAAGATGAGGTCCTGCTTGCGCATGCCGGAGGCGCCGGGCAGGTCGAGGGTACGAGCTATACGGGTAAGCTAGGTGATGTTCTTTTCTTTCAGTTCAGCGATTGTCATATGTGCCTATGGGGAAGTTTTTGGGATGTACAGGAGAGGTTCTGGGCGCGCCACCGGAAGGGGCGCGCCTTGGGAAGGTCTATTATGCCGCGCGGCGCTGCTGTTCGGCAACTACTTCCGGTTCGCGCAGGATCTGGTCGCGCTCGGAGCCGGAGATCTTGTCCAGGACCTCGTTCATCGTCTCCTGAATGCGGGTGTTGGGGCGGTGGAACCTGCGAGTCGCCTTGGAGGCGAGTTGGCAGAGCATGTAACGGTTGCGCAGAGTGTGCAAAGCCTCGAATACCAGGTCCGAGCGCATGCGGGTTCTCCTTTTGGATTAATCACGGCCAGCCGGAGGCTTATGTTGTAAGCGTCTCAGTCTCAACGATTTGCGGAGACATTACGGTGGGCCAGGGCCTGAATCGATTGCGATGCAGGACCCAGTCAGCAAAGTTGCTCAAGGCCGAGCTTTTTTTGCTGAGGATTGGATGGTAGCAGAAACCGGCAGGATGCAAAAGAAAAAACGTGGCCCATGGCAAAGGCGCAGGGGCTCATGGCATATGGCATATGGCGTATGGCGTGTGGAGGATGCCCGGTTCTGTTACCCCATGAGCCCTAAGCCATGCGCCATGGGCCCGAGCCACTAGTCCTCAATCACCTTCTTGAAGCGCGGCAAGGCCCAGTCGATCTCGTCGCGCGTGATGACCAGCGGCGGGGCGATGCGGATGACCTTGTCGTGCGTCTCCTTGCAGAGAATTCCCTCTTCTTTCAGCATTTCGCAATACGGGCGGGCCGAGACTTTCAATTCGACGCCGATCCAAAGGCCGCGACCGCGAACTTCCTTGACGCGCGGCGAGCGGAAGCTGCGAAGCCTATCCAGCAAGTAGGCGCCGAGGTCGGCGGAGCGGTCGGCGAGCTTTTCGTCGGTAATCACGTGCAACGCCGCCCGGGCTACGGCGCAAGCCAGCGGATTACCGCCGAACGTGGATCCGTGATCGCCGGGATGAAAGACGCCCATCACTTCCCGGGACGCCAGTACCGCCGAAACCGGATAGAACCCGCCGGAAAGCGCCTTGCCGATAATGAGGACGTCAGGACGGGCATTCTCGTGCATGTAAGCGAAGAGCTTTCCGGTGCGGCCTAGGCCACTCTGGATTTCATCGCACATGAAAAGCACATTCCGAGCGCGACAGATTTCCCTCGCTTCGCGCAGGTAACCGGCTGGCGGAATGATGATGCCCGCCTCGCCCTGGATGGGTTCGACGAGAAATGCGCAAGTGTTGGGCGTGATCGACTGGCGCAGAGCATCGGCGTCGCCAAAGGGGATGACCTTGAATCCGGGCGTGAATGGGCCAAAGCCGGCGCGGTACTGTTCATCGGTGGAGAAGCTGATCGCGGTGGTCGTACGGCCGTGAAAGTTATTGGCGCAAACGATAATTTCGGCGCACCCGTCGGGAATTCCCTTCACCGTGTAGCCCCACTTGCGCGCCATCTTCACCGCCGTCTCGACCGCTTCGGCGCCGGAGTTCATCAGCAGCGACATATCGAATCCGGTAAGGTCGTGCAGTTGTTGCAGCAGAAGCGGGATCTGGTCGTTGCGAAAGGCGCGCGAGGTGAGCGTGACGCGGTCGGCCTGGTCGAAGAGCGCGTGCAGGATTTTCTGGTGACGATGGCCCTGGTTCACGGCCGAGTAAGCGGCAAGGCAATCGAGATATTTCTTGCCTTCGACGTCATGCACCCAGACACCTTCGGCGCGATCGATGACGACATCGAGCGGCTTGTAATTGTCGGCGCCGAATGAGTCTTCGAGATGGATCAGTTCTTCTGCATGGGTTAGCTCAGCAATGGCTTTCATGACTCCTTCTTTCGTATCGCGTATTTCGTATTGCGTATGTCGGTCGCGATCGGAAACGACGGCTGTGTATTCGTATGTATTGCCTGTGTACGATCTTGACATCCAACAGATGGAACCCAGCCGCTGGGTTGCTTCTCTGCCCAGTTGCGCAACCCTTTGAGCAACTGCTTCAAACGAGTGCTGCGCCGAATGCATTCGGCAGCAACAGCGGGAGTGATGTAGCCAAGACGCTCAGCAAGTTCGATCTGTGTTTCGACTTCGAGTAGCGACCCAATGGCGGTGTTTAGAAAGCGGTGCAGTTCCTTTGCGGAATGCCTACCGTATCCTTCAGCAATGTTGCTCGGTATCGATACGACTGCGCGTTGCACCTGTGACGTCAGATTGCGTTGTTCAAGAGGCGGGAACATTCGGCTAACGCCATAGATGTGGACGGCAAAGTCCATCGCGGACTGCCAGGCCTTAAGATCTCGATGGCCCTGTAATTCTTCACTCATTTCTCCTCCGCAATACGACATACGCAATACGAAATACGTTTTCAATCCAGCATCATCGCCAGCAACGCCATGCGGACGTACAGGCCGTTGGTGGCCTGTCGGAAATAAAGAGCGCGGGGATCGGAATCCACGGTCTTATCCATTTCCACCGTGCGCGGAAGCGGGTGGAGGATGAGGGCGTCGGCCTTCATCTTGTGGAGGACGGAAGAATCGATACGGTAGGGATTTGGCGCAGAGGTGCGATGGGAAAAACCATTTTCGATTTTTGAATGTTCATTTTCGAATGGCGGACGGATTCGTGTTTGGTAAACGACATCGACTTCGCCAATTACGCGGTCGAGGTCGCTCTCGAGTTCGTAAGTCACGCCGTGCCGATCGAGATACTCGAGGATGTCAGGTTTCATCTGCATTTCGGGAGGCGCGACGAAGAAGACCTTGATGCGCTCGAACTTGGCGAGCAGATACGCCAGCGAGCGCGCGGTGCGTCCACGGTCCAGTTCCCCGATGAAAGCGATCGACAGGCCATCGAGCGAGCGCTCCCGGTAAATCGTGTAGAGATCGAGCAGGGCTTGCGTGGGATGCTGACCGCCGTTACCGTCGCCCGCGTTAATGACGGGGACCGGCGAAACGGCGGCGGCGCGATATGCCCCATCCTGGTCGGTGTGACGGATGACGATCACATCACAGTAGCTGCCGACGATGCGGATGGAGTCCTCGACCTGCTCGCCCTCGACCTCCGACGAAAACGAACGCGCGTGCTCGGTGGAGAGCACTTCCCCGCCCAGCCGGTGCATGGCAGCCTCGAAGCAGAGGCGCGTGCGCGTGGACGGCTCGTAGAAAAGCGCGGCCATGATGTGGTGGTGGTAGTCGTGCGTTCCCCCGCGCTGCACGATGCGCTCCATCTCGCGGGAGCGGGCGAACAGCTCCATCAATACCGGGACGGTGAGTTGCTGGGATTCGGTGAGGTGGCGGAGCTGCAAAGTCGGCAAAACCATTTCCGATTGTCGAGTGTCGAGTGTCGAGTGCGGATTGTTGGCAATCATTGCGCGACCTCTTTTGTTTCTTGATGGAGAAGGCCCGCCGATTCATCTCGGACGACATGTGTTCCCGCCCGCCCGCGCACCGCCGCATCCAGTTGTTCGTAGCAGGTAATGATGACCTCATGTCCGCCGCCGCGCAGGAAGCGGAGAGCGGACTCGATCTTCGGGCCCATGTTGCCCGGCGGGAAATGTCCGGCGCGATAGTGTTGTTCGAGATCGGCAGCGCTCACGTAATCGAGAGGGCGCTGCGCGGGTTTCTTGTAATCGAGATAGACGCGGTCGACGTCGGTGGAGATGACGAACAGGTCCACACCAAGCTCAAGGGCTAGCAAGGCCGAGGCGCGGTCCTTGTCGATCACGGCCTCAACCCCGCGGACGCCGCCATTTTCGCGAACTACGGGAATACCGCCGCCGCCACAGGCAATGACCAGCACACCGGCATTCATCAGGTCGCGAATGACTTCGAGTTCGACGATTTCGATGGGCTCGGGCGACGGCACGACCCGGCGATACCCGCGGGCGGCATCCTCGACGATGCTCCATCCGAGCGTGCGCCGCCGAAGCTCGGCTTCGGCTTGGGAATAGAACGGACCGATCGGCTTTGTCGGATGCAGCATCGCAGGATCATTGGCGGAGACGATCGTTTGGGTGACTACGGTGGCAACAGCGGTCGCGAGTCCTATGGATACGAGGTCGTCACGCAGGGTTTGGGTGAGCATATAACCGATCTCACCCTGCGTGGCGGCGCCGCAAACGTCGAGCGTGAGCGAGGGCACCTGGTCGGAAGCGCGCTCGGAGCGCAGCAGGTCAGCGCCGACTTGCGGGCCATTGCCGTGGGTCACAACGACACGCCAGTCATCGCGCACCAGTGAAACAATCGCGGCAGCCGTGCGGCGGGCGTTCGCCAGTTGCTCCGAGACTGTTCCCTTCTCTCCTGCGCGGATGAGAGAGTTGCCGCCGACGGCGATGAGGGCGGATTTCACGCGCACTCCCGCACTTCACGCATGCACAACCTCTTTTTCGCTGACCAACCGCTCGACGGGGACCGCTTGCATAAGTTCGAGCATGATCGCTTTCTGCGCGTGCAGGCGATTTTCGGCCTGCTGGAAGACGACCGAACGCGGTGCGTCGATCACGTCGTCGGTGACCTCATCGCCGCGATGAGCCGGCAGACAATGCATGAAGATGGCGTCCGTCTTGGCATGCGCAAATAGGCCGGCATTAACCTGGTAAGGGGCAAAGATGGCGCGCCGCTTTGCCGCTTCGGTTTCCTGTCCCATGCTCGCCCAGACGTCGGTGTACAC
>JBOGLI010000632.1:0-4495 GCA_050746165.1 Terriglobales bacterium
GTACGAGTTGTTCATTTCGCGTTTTCTGTAATTCGCTTCTCGAAACGTCCGCGCCAAGCTGGATATCGCCACAGCGTTCGTCACTCTGCTGTTCTAAGTCTCTGCAATTCATGGCTTTGCCGTCTGAGGCTTTTTGTCTCTGACTTGGCAGACCACTTGCATTGATCCGAGGTACGGCCACTACGAAAGCTGTACCCCCCGCAAGTCACAAGGCTGGAGAACTTGCCGGCCTTGTGACCCCTCCTCGTAGAGACCGTACTTAGGCTCATGGATCAGAAACTGGATCGATGACTCCATCAGAAACGTTGGTCAGGCGACCAAGGCTGGTCCGGGACTGAAGAGATTTGAACTGAACACAAGGAGATTTTGAATGAAGAAGTTTCTCTGCACTCTGGTAGCCGTGACCATCGGTCTGACCGGCTCCCTGGCGCTTGCGGCAACGCAGGCGGTAAACACCAACACGGTCGCTCCGCAACTCCAGATTTCCGCGACCATCCAGAAGGCCGTTTCGCTGACCCTCAGCACGGGCACCACGGCGGGCATCTCGCACTGCGCCGTTGTTCCCACCGGCGGCACTCCGGACTACACCATGAACTTCGGCACGGTGGACGCGCTCGGCATCAACAACGGTAACTGCAACAAGATCGCTCCTACCGTTGCGGGTACCGACAACGCGATCTACTGGACTGACTACTCGGTCCTGCCGGTGTTCACCAGCCACCAGAACTATTCGAACACCACGGTCACCGCTTATGTTTCCACCGACTTCGCCGCTCCGCACAACATTTTCGTCGTGCGCTCGGCGACGTCGACTTCCAGCACCACTCCGGCGGCATTGACTGACTTCGCCGCGATGTCGGTGGCTTCCGGCAGCCCCGACACGATCGGCGCAGCGGGAACGGCCAGCGGCACCGCCCTTACTCGTTTCGTCGGTGTGGCGGTGACGCCTGCCAACGGCGCGACGGTGCTCCAGGGCGCCCAGTCGGCAACCGTGACCTTCACGCTTACCGTGAACTAACCGCCTGCGAACGTGGACCACTGAACACGACCATGAGCATCAACACCGATGTCCGCCCGCAACACCCCCAGGCCCTGCCGGATGTAACAAGCATCCGGCGGGGCCGAGGGTCGCGGTGCGCGCGTGTTCTGCTGGTCCTTTCTTTTGCATGCGTCTTTGTTTCTCAGACGGCGTGGGCGGGCGCGAATTTCGACCTGCAAACCGCGCCCGGCGGTATTACGCTCACCCAGGTCGGCAACAACTACACGTCTACGTTCGGTTCCATCAACGCGCTTGGTATAGGCGCTCCTGCCGCGGGCGTGACAGTCATTCCCCTCTCGAATGGGACGCTTTACTACGCCAGTTACCAACTGTTCGTGCACGGCGGATTGCCGGGAAACCAAACCGGCTATGTGACCGCTTACGCCAGCTCCAACTTCGCGCGCCCCATCGCTCTGGTTCTGCAAAGCTGCCCGAGCAGTGGCTCTTGCAATACAGCAGCGCAGTATTCGGCGATGTCCACCAGCGCCGCCGTACAAACGACCGTAATTGCCGCGCCCGGAATCTCAAAGAATCAGACCGTCGCCGCCGGCCTCGCTATCTTCGTTCCCGATAACAACGGCGCTTCCGCATGGTCCGGCACAGACTCGGTCACGATTTCTTTCACGATGTATAACGGCACTGTCGGCGGGACAATCGAAACCCTGCAGTGGTCGATCAACAGCGTTAACCTGCAGACCGCCGTGGGTCTGACCCTGTCATCCGCCGCCGGCGGACTGACCATTTCTCCGGCAACCGATTACTCGGCGAACTTCGGCAACGTGAATGCGATGGGCATCGGCCCTGCCGCGGGACTCACCACATCGGCCGTGCCCGGCGGCGTAATTTACGCCACCCCGTTTCAGTACAGCGTCGCCTTCAGCGACTTCAATTCTTTTACGGGAACGGTGACGGCTTACGTCAGCACGAACTTCGTACATTCGAATGTTCTTGTCTTGCACACCGCGACGGCCCTGGTGGGCCCATATTCCAATTTCTCGACCAGCTCCGTTGCGCCAACGATTCTGACCTCGAATGCGGCCGACCGAAGTACCGGTTCCAGTTACCTCGGCCTGTTCGTTTCCAATATCAATGGGCCCACAGCGTTCAGTGGCCCCGACAACGCAATCCTGACTCTTACTTTGACTGTGCCATGACTAAACTCTGCGTAATCTTAGCCTTCCTGCTATCGTCGCTCGCGGTTGCCATTCCGTGTGCCGCGCAGTCGATCGGCCTAGCGCCTGCCCAGATCGTCCACGACTTCAAGCCTGGCGTTCCCTTTGAGCAGGATCTCACCGTCCAGAACTACGGCAACGACACCGTCGAACTGCACGTGCAGATCACGGACTTCTGGTACAACGACAAAAACGACAAGACTTTCGACACACCTGGTTCGCAGCCGCGCTCGGCCGCCAACTGGATCCAGTTCGTCCCCGAGAAATTCCAGGTCGGCCCTCATGCGTCGCAACAGTTGAAGGCCATCATCACGCCTCCCGTGAATGCCAACGGCGGTTACTACGCCGTGCTGTTCGTGGAATCCACTCCGGTGAAGACCAACAAAGTTACCGACGACGGGCGCACCGTATTCACCAACATGCGGATCGGCTGCCTGGTCATGCTGAATGCGGCGACAACCGCTGACTACAAGGTCGAGCTCGGCGACGTGAAGCTGACACCTCCTTCCGCCCACAGCGATCTTTCCTTGGCCTTCACCGTGAACAACGAAAGCAACACTCACATCTTTCCATTACCGAGGCTCTCGATCTTCGATCGCCAGCACAAGCTGGTTGCCAAATCTGAGGGAGAAATGAAGCGCCTTCTTCCCGGCCAGAAGGACTCGTTGAAGGTCAACTGGTCCGGCACGCTCCCCCCGGGCAGCTACTCCGCGGTGCTGACGCTGGTCTTTGGCGATCGCGTCGAGACCCGCGAACTGGCATTCGATGTGAAGGGCGAATCGTAAGTGTCGCGTTCGCTTCAATTCGTTGCGATGGTGGCGGCGTTCCTGGTTCTCCTGCCTGCGTGTCAGGCGCAGGTGCCGGAGAATGGTTCCTCCGCGGTTGTCGACGTTTACTTGAATGCCCTGCGGACAATTGTGCTGCCGGGCGTTACCGACGCAACCGTGCTCGATCCGGACGTTGCAAGAGTGGAATGTGTCGGCGACGACCTCCAATTTACCGGCCTGCAGCGCGGCGAAACGCTGGCTGTCGCGCACGTGAATGGAAAGGCGTTGAGCCTGATCGTGCGCGTGGTCCTGCGGCCCGTTCTGGCGGCGCCACCTTCGCTGGGCGCCTCGCAAATTGAGCGCGGCATCGGCACCTTGGGCTCCGACGTGCAAATCTCACGCATCGGAGGGAATACCAACGCGGTGCTTCTGGACAGCGTGTTCTGGCGCCAGCAGATCGGAGACGACCAGTTCGGCATGTCCATGTCGGCGGACCACTCGACACTTCCTGGCCAGTATGCCTTCAATCTTCGAAGCGGCAATATCAATTACCGCACTCCCCGCGTCGCTATCGACCTGCTGGATCAAAACGTCGATCTGAGTGGAGCTGACGTCACCGATCACATCCAGACCTTTTCCATCGCCGATACGTTACAGATTCGTGGCGCTGGTCTCTCCATCGTACGAGGCAAGAACCAGTGGTCGTTCTTTGGGGGCGTGACCGTTCCTTACTATTTCCTGTCACTCGCTTCGAGCCGCGACATCGCGGGGGCCGCCTTCCGGCGCAAACTCACCGAAAAATTTTCGGTCTTTACAGCAACAAGCTTCCTTCGCATCCCCGTTCCCGGTAGCTCCACCAGGCGAACGAGCCTGATGCAGCAGGGCGGATTCCGTTTCTTGGCTTCTCGGCGGCTGTCCTTCGATGGCGTCGGAGGCATCAGTAATTCCGGCGGGCTGCTCCGCGGAAACATGAACTATACCGGGGCGAGGTTGAGCGCCTTCGTCTCCGCGCTTCATTCCTCGCCCCTATACCCGCTGAATCAGATTCAATCACTGTTTGCCGGCACCTCCTCGGTCCGTACCGGGATTACTTCGCAATTGAGTCGCCGCCTCGGAGCGAGCTTCTATTTCGAACACACATCCCTCCGGTCCGGCCTGCTTCATCTGACGCCCGCGACCTCGGACTATTTCAGCCCGAGCTTTACTCTCAACCTTACCCGGCACCAGTCCGCGACCGTGAGCTATACACGCAGCTTCAGTGCGGGAGGTTTTCAGGACACGCGCCAAAGCGGCAGCCGCTTCGATGCTTCCCTACGTTCGGTGTTTCACGAGCGCTTCATGAACAGCGCCCAGGTAATGCTCGGATCCATCCAGGACCCGCTGCAAATCAGTTCGCAAAGCCAGTTGACCCTGAACGACACAATTTCGTTTCGCGTACGGGCCGCTTCGCTGCAACTCTCTCTGTCGCACAACCGAACTAACCCGTCGCTGGTACAAAAGCTCAATCAGGAATTGAA
>JBOGLI010000633.1:0-5728 GCA_050746165.1 Terriglobales bacterium
GCACGGTGAGGGTGAAGGTGTTCGTCGCCAGGTTGCTGATGGTCCCGCGCAGCGGTTGCTGCTCCAGTTGCACTTGCGTGGCATTGAACGTGCCGAGCAGCGGAAGCATGCCGAAGATGCTGCCGCCCGCGCCCATCGTCGAGACCGGCGCCGCCGAATCCACTTCCACAGCCTGCGCCGGCGAGAGAGTGCTCGCGTCGAAGGTTGGGTTCAGGCCGCTCAGGTCCACATTGTCGGAATCGATGCGGAAGGCCGTCCCGCTCGACACATTGACCGTGATCGCCGCATTCGGCACCGGCTGGGTTCCCAACGCCGTCGCCGACGTCAGCCCCTGCGCCACGAGCGTGAACTGCGTTACCGGCGTGCCTGTGGTCTTGGCGACAATGCCCACGGCACCTGTGGCATTCGGAATTCCGTTCATCACCGCGACGCCGAGCGCCAGCAGCGAGCCATCGGATTGCGCCTGCCCGCCAACCATCACCAGCATTCCGTTCTGCAGGCTGGAAATGCCGCTGATGTTCTTGAACACCGTCGAGCTGTTTGTGGCGAACGTGAGTGAACGCTGGCCCACCGCGGTCGTGATGGTGAAATTCGGCGCGTTCACGGCCGTGACCTTCCCCAGCACATGGTCGATGCCGCCCGTCATCGGGTCTGGAGGATGTCCCGCCGCCGGTCCGTTCATCGCCGCATGCGCCACCAGCAGGAACGGATTGAAGGTCAGAGTCCCAGTCGAATCCACGCCCACCGACTTATGCAAGTCCAGGTTGACGTTGACCACGCTCGCCGTGCCGTCCGACACGTACGCAGGGTTCAGCGTGATGGTGAACGATGCTGACGGGGCGGCAAACGTCTTCTGCACCGTGACGCCCGTGCTGGGATCGACCACCATGATGGTCGCTCCGCCCAGCGCAATCACCGCCTTCGTGTACGTGCCCGCGGGAACAGATGTCGTCGCCAGCGGCGTTGTGGTTCCCGCCAGGCTGCTGATCTCCACCGTTGCCGGCGCCGACAGCAGCGAGGCCTGCGTTCCAGAATCGGTGACCAGCGTGATCGAGTTGACGGTCAAGCTCAGCGACGCCACCCGGTCCGCCGGGTCGTCACCGATGGTGACTTGTACGGTGGACGGCTTTGCCGATGAGAAGCTCGTTCCATTGTTGTTGGTCGAGGTGCCCGATTGCCCGCCGCTGCAGGCGATCAATGCACCAATGGCGCACACGATAAGTATGAGTAAAATCCTGGACCGCATAAGTCCTCCGGGAATAAAGTCTTCGGTCTTCAGTCGTCAGGACGGAAAGGTTCGTCCCTCTCGCCGACAACGAACGCCTGCGTGAATCTGACCCGGGCCCTGGAACCCTGATAGCTGATAGCTTCTTTACGGCCTGTAGCTTAAGTACTTCTCCATCGGGATATCAAAGTACATAAGGTCCTGTCCGCTGGCGTCGTGCACATTCAGCACGTACAGGTGCGCTCCCGCTAGCGGCTGGCTGATGCCGTCCACGTCAAAGAAAACGAACCCGGCCTGCGTCGTATGCGGCTCCACGGCTTTTGCCATGAACGGCGCTTCGTCGATCTCGGCGCGCGCGTTCTTGGGCACGCCCGCATCCGCCGACTTCCGCGGAAATGGGATCGGCAGCTTGCTGGGCTCGTCGCCGCGCCGCTTTACCCGCGAAAACCGCCGCATCAGGTCGTCGCGGCTCGCCGGGCTGATCTTCGACTTGTTCGCCGTTACCAGTTGCACCGTCATGTCGGTCAGCGAAATCGGCTGGTCGCCGTTGTTGGTCACGATCAGGAACACCGGCAGCATCCCGCGGTCGCGGTAATCCAGGTTGAAAACCGCCTCGGCCTTGTCCGGCATGTCGTACGGGTCGGCAGCAATGGTGACCTTTTCGTTCGGGTGGTCGTCGCGCGCCGGATACGTCTTTGCGTCATACGCCTTTGGCGGCGTGTACGTCTTCGCCGCAAACCCGGCAACGCATAAGCCAATTGCGAGCGCCGCCACGGCGCTGACCCGCTTAAAGCTGGCGTGAATCATGCCTCTATTCTACTTGTGTTTCGGGCCGGTCAGGAACATGGCTCGGACGGTTCATCGAACCCCCGACCCGGCAAATTGTTGCGCCGACCGTTTATTGCGCCTGCCATGCCACTGGTGACCTCTGTGTCCTCAGTGAGGGCCTCGCCGTTTTCCATCGGCCCCCGACCATCGTCATTCATCAATGTTTTCGCCTCTCCCGTACAATAGCCATCGCCCCATGTTCTTCTTTTACAGCGCCGTGCTGGCGGTCGCGCTCCTGTTCAGCCTGCCCTACTGGCTCGTGCAGATGCTGCGCCACGGCAAGTATCGCGAAGGCCTGGCGGCGCGCCTCGGCCGCATCCCGCCACACATCGCACAACTCAATGGCGTTCGCAGCATCTGGGTGCACGCCGTTTCCGTCGGAGAACTGCTCGGCGCTGCCGGACTCATCCGCGATCTCTGCCTACGTTTTCCCACTCATCGCGTTCTCATCTCCACCACCACCGCCACGGGACAGAAGCTCGCCCGCGAGCGCTTCGGAGCGGACAACGTCTTTTATTTCCCGCTCGACTTCCGCTTCGCCCTGCGTCCTTATTTCCGCGTCCTCCGCCCGGAGCTGATCGTCGTTGTCGAAACCGAGCTCTGGCCTAATTTCTTCCGCATGGCTCGCCACTTCGGTGCAAGGATCGCGGTGATTAACGCCCGGGTTTCCGACCGCTCCTTTCCGCGCTACCGCGTTCTCTCGCGTTTCCTCCAGCCGATACTGGATTGCGTGGACCTGTTCCTCGCCCAGAGCCGCCAGGATGCCGGCCGCATCGTCGCCATCGGCGCCAATCCCGAGCGCGTGGAGGCCGCGGGGAACCTGAAGTTCGACATCCCCGCCGGCACCGAATCGCCGCTCGTCGCCCAGCTTCGCACCGCGATTGCCGGGCCGGTGCTGGTGTGCGGCAGCAGCGTCGAAGGCGAGGAACCGGTACTGCTCGACGGCTTCCGCCATCTCCGCAACCGCTTTCCCGGGCTGGTGATGGTCCTCGCTCCCCGCCACCCGCAGCGCTTCGGACACGTCGCCGAACTCGTGAGTGCATCCGGGCAGCCGTGCGTCCGCCGCTCCGAATGGGACGGCTCACCTCTCGCGGGTGGCATCTTCCTGCTCGACAGCATTGGCGAACTGGCCGATGTTTATCAGCTCGCGAACGTCGCTTTCGTCGGCGGCAGTCTCGCCCCGCGCGGCGGTCACAACATCCTGGAGGCCGCGCGCTTCGGCGTCCCCGTCGTCGTCGGTCCGCACAATGAGAATTTTCGCGACACGGTGCGCCTCTTCCAACAGGCTGGAGCGCTCCGCATCGCCGACGCCGCCACTCTCTCGACGACCTTCGAGGAGCTGCTCGCCGACCCGCATCTCGCCCACGATCTCGGCGTACGTGCCCGTGAAGCCTGGCGCCGCAATACGGGCGCCACCGCCCGCACCCTGACGCACCTGGAATCGCTGCTCCCGCGCCGGCCGCGCGTTCTCGAGATGCCCCGCAAGGAGAACGCGTAGTGCTCGACAGGCTGTTCGGCGCCTCCGTCCGGTTGCGCAACGCGCTCTACGATTCCGGCCGCTTCCACTCGCGTCACCTCGAGGGGCCGGTGGTCAGCGTCGGCAACATCTCCGTCGGAGGGGCAGGGAAGACGCCCTTCGTCATTGCCCTCGGCGAACTGCTCAAATCGAGCGGCATCGCCTTCGACGTCCTCTCCCGCGGCTATCGCCGGACCAGCAAGGGCGTTCTGCAGGTCGATCCTGCCGGTACGCCCGCCGATTTCGGCGACGAGCCCCTGCTCATCGCCCAGCGCCTTAACGCGCCCGTTATCGTCGGCGAGAGCCGCTACGCCGCCGGGCAGTGGTCGGAAGGGAAGTACGGCGCGCGCCTTCACCTGCTCGACGACGGATTCCAGCACCGCCGCCTTGCCCGCGACTTCGACATCGTGCTGATCACCGCCGCCGATCTCGACGACCGCCTGCTCCCCGCCGGACGCCTGCGCGAGCCGCTCGCTTCCATCCGCCGCGCCGATGCGGTCGTCATCGCCGAAGACGTCAACCCCACCCACCTTCCCCTCCACGGCGACCAGGCCCTCTGGCGCCTCCACCGCGGCATCGAGATTCTGGGTGGCCCACCCTGGCCGGTTTTGCCAGGGTGGGGGACCACTCAATCGACAATCGACAATCGGAAATCGGAAGTGCCTTTGCATGCCTTCTGCGCCATCGCCCGTCCGGAGCGCTTCTTCGAAGACTTGAAAAAGCACGGCTGTAGCCTCGCCGACACCGTTATTTTCCCCGACCACCACCGCTACACCGACTCCGACGTTAAACAGATCCTCTCTTCTGCTGCGAAGTCCAACGGTGTCGGCTTCGTGACCACCGAAAAAGACCTGATCAATGTGGGCCCGCTCGCCGCGCAATTGCAGCCGCTGCACGTGGCGCGCGTCACCATCGAACTGCTCGACTCCCGCCACGCCATCGAGCGCATGCTGCAAACTCTTGTGCATCGCGGCAAGACGGCGTGAGAGAATTCGTAATTCGTGAAGAAGTCGCAACTCGTAATTCGTAATCCGTAATCCGAAATTCGGCTTCCCGACACAGTTTTAGAAACTGCGAATTACGAGTTTCGAATTACGATGTTTACAACCGTGAAGCCCGATAAAAATTCCGACCGTCTCCGCCGCATCGTCGCGCGTTTCCCGAAACTCACCATCACCGTGCTCGCCGACCTGGTTGCCGACGAGTTCGTGTACGGTGAAATTTCCCGCGTCTCGCGCGAAGCACCCGTCCTCATCCTCAAGTACCGCGAGCGTTCCGTCGTTCCCGGCGGGGGCGCCAACTGCGTCTATAACCTCGCGGATCTCGGCGTGACCGTGCTGCCTGTCGGCGTTGTCGGCGACGACGAGCCCGGCCGCCTTCTGCTGCACCGCTTCCGCGAAAAACACATCGCGCTTTCCGGCATCTCGACGGTCAAGAAGTTTCCGACCGTCACCAAGACGCGTATCCTCGCCGGCATGACGCACAACACGCGCCAGCAGGTCGTTCGCGTCGATCGCGAGCCCGAAGCGGAGCTTCCGCGCCTTTACCGCAACCGCCTGCTTGAGGCCAGCCGCGAATTCGCTCCCGCCTCCGACGCGCTGCTCGTCTCCGACTACGGATACGGCGCCGCCACCCCCGACCTGCTCGCCCGCCTGCGCGATACCGGCGCATTCGATAACGTTCCCGTTACGCTCGACTCGCGCTACCGCCTGCTCGAATACCACAACGTTACCGCCGCCACGCCCAACGAGCCCGAAGTCGAAGCCGCGCTCGGCATGCGCATCGGCCACGACGATAAGCGCCTTCTTGCCGCCGGCGCGGACGTCGTCTCGCGCATGAAACTGCAATCGCTGGTCATCACCCGCGGCCGTGACGGCATGGTCTGCTTCGACCGCAACCGTCCGCCCCTGCCCATTCCCATTCACGGCTCCGACGAGGTTGCCGACGTGACCGGCGCGGGCGATACCGTCATCGCCATCTTCACCGCCGCGCTCGCCGCCGGCGCCGATGCCTGCGACGCCGCCCGCCTGGCCAACATCGCCGGCGGAATCGTCGTCATGAAACGCGGCACCGCCACCGTGACCAGCGACGAACTTCTGCGCGGCATAGAGGAATCGAAATGATGGGGGGGAAAGTGCTCAGTGCTCAGTGCTCAGTGC
>JBOGLI010000634.1:0-7742 GCA_050746165.1 Terriglobales bacterium
ATCATGGACACGTCGTCGGTGGTAGCGCGGGCGCATATTCCGCAGGACCAGGCGGTGCTGCTGAAACCGGGGGATGCGGCGACGATCACCGCGCCGAACTCCGCTCCGGTTCCGGCGAAGGTGACGCTGGTGAGTCCGGCGCTCGATCCGGGGAGCACGACCGTGGAAGTGTGGGTGGAGGCGGACAACAAGTCGGGCGAACTGCGTCCGGGCGGAACGGTGGAAGTGAAGGCGGTGGCGCGGACGATCGATAACGCGATAGTTATTCCGTCGGAGGCGTTGCTGAAGACGGCCGGCGGCGAAAGCTCGGTGATGGTGGTGGGAAGCGATAGCCGCGCCCACCAGACGGCGGTGGAAACCGGCATCCGCAGCGGCGACCTGGTGCAGATCACGAAAGGACTGGAGGCGGGGCAGACAGTCGTCACGACCGGGGCCTACGGTCTTCCCGACAACACGCAGGTGAAAGTCGCGTCGAGCGAACCGGCGACCGCCGGCAAGGAATCAGGCGAGGCGAAAGACTGAGATGAAGGTATTCGACGCGCTGCGCCGCCTGCGAACGAACGCACCCTCCGACGACCGCTACTGGTACACGCGGTTTGCGAAGTCGGTGATCTTTCTAACGCTGACGATAGCAATCACCGGCGCTTATATTGCGTTCACAGTTCCGGTCTCAGTGTTTCCGCAGACGGACTTTCCACGCGTGATCATTGGGGTGGATAACGGGGTAATGCCCATCGACCAGATGATGGTGACCATCACGCGCCCGATCGAAGAGGCGGTGAACAGCGTCCCCGGGCTGGTCTCGGAGCGATCCATCACCAGCCGCGGCTCGGCGGAGATTGACCTGTTCTTCGACTGGAAGCGCGACATGGTGATCACGCTGCAGCAGGTGGATGCGGCGCTGAGCCACATCCGCGCGGACCTGCCGGCATCCGCGGCGATTACGACAAACCGGCTGACATTCGCCAATTTCCCGATCATCGGCTACAGCCTGACCTCCGACACGGTGCCGCAGACGCAGCTCTGGGAGATGGCGACCTACGATCTGAAGCCGCGCCTGAACCGGCTGCTGGGTGTGGCGACGGTTGTGGTGCAAGGCGGACAGGAGCCCGAGTTCCACATCATCCCGAGCGCGGCCAAGCTGCTGGCCGCGAATGTCACCGTCGATGACCTGCTGAACGCGATCGCCAAAACCAACCTGATCGATTCGCCAGGGTTGATGCCGGAGAACCACCAGCTCTATCTGACGCTGATCACCGGACAAGTACGCGACCCGGCGCAACTCGGCAACATCGTGGTGAAAGTCACGCCGGGAGGCGTTCCCGTGCATATCGGGGACGTGGCCACGGTCGAATCAGGCGTGAAGCCGGTGTATACGATCGTCACCTCGAATGGAAAGCCCGCGGTGCTGCTGAACATCACGCGGCAACCGGACGGCAATACCGTGCAGGTGGCGAACGAGGTCCACGCGGAGGTGGACAGCATCCGCAAAACGCTGCCGCCGGGAGTGAAACTGACACCGTTTTATGACCAGTCGGAGATCGTAAACGAATCGATCAGCAGCGTGCGGGACGCCATTCTCATCGGCATTGCCCTGGCTTCGCTGATCATGGTGCTGTTTCTGCGCGACTGGGGAACGTCAATGGTGGCGGCGTTCGTCATTCCGGTCACGGTGCTGGTGAGTTGCATTTTCATCAAGCTGCTGGGGCTGAGCTTCAACCTGATGACGCTGGGCGGGCTGGCCGCAGCCGTGGGACTGGTGATCGACGATGCGATCGTGGTCGTCGAAAACGTGGCGCTGCACCGCGAGGCCGGACAACCGACGCTGGAGGCGATCCGCAGCGCGCTTTCGGAAATCACGGTACCGCTGATTGGATCGACGATTACGCCGATCGTGGTGTTCGTGCCCTTGATCGGAATCACGGGCGTGACTGGACTATTCTTCCGCGCGCTGGCGATCACAGTATCGGTATCGCTGGCAACCTCGTTGCTGCTGGCGCTGACGTGGACGCCGACGCTGAGCCAGTATTTCATCCGAGGCGTGAGGCGGGAGGCAGGAGGCACGAGGGAAGAGGGACAAGAAGCTGAGTCTGACCGGCTGAGGGCAGCCGGTCCCACACATCAAGCCGCCGGTCCCACACATGAATTGTCGCGGGAGGAACTGGAAGCGGCGGAGGAAGCGGCCCTCTCGGGAAGCATGCGGCGGATGCTCGATACGTACGAGAAGGCGCTGCGCTTCGCATTCGCGCGGCCGTGGTGGATCGCGGCATTTGCGGGCGTGTTGATCGTCGCGTCGTACTTCTGTTACCAGGCGTTGGGCACGGACTTGCTTCCTCCGATGGATGAAGGCGGATTCATCGTTGACTACATCACGCCGCCGGGGACTTCGCTGGAGGAAACGAACCGCGTCCTGACGCACATCGAGCAGATGATCCGGGCCATCCCGGAGGTCGAGGGATCGTCGCGGCGCACCGGGCTGCAACTCGGACTGGCGACGGTGACTGAAGCGAACACCGGCGACATTGCGGTGAAGCTCAAGCAAAAACGCAGCCGGAGCACGGAAGAGGTGATGGACCAACTGCGCGCCGAAATCGCGCGCCAGGAACCCGGCATCGATGTCGAGTTCATCGAAGTGCTGCAGGACATGATCGGCGACCTCTCGAACGAGCCGGAGGACGTGTTCATCAAGCTGTTCAACCCAGACCCGGCGAAGCTGGAGGAGTGGGCGCCCAAGGTGGCGGACAAAATCAGCAAGATTCCGGGCGTGGTGGACCTGCTGAACGGGATCGACAACACGATCAGCGGGCCAGCGACCGTGTTCACGGTGGACCCAATGGTGGCAACGCGCGCCGGGTTCACGCCGGAGGAAGTCGCGATCGATGCCTCGGCCATTCTCGAAGGTGAGCCGGCGACGACGCCCGTCGTGGCCAATGATCGTGCCTATACGATCCGGGTGCGCTTTCCGGAGTCGGACCGCAGCTCGCTCGATGCCATGAAAAATACGCTGCTGGTCAGCGGCACCGGACACACCGCAACCCTGGGCTCGCTGGCGACCGTCACAGAGGTTCCCGGACAAACGGAAATCCGGCGTGAGAACATGCAGCGGCTGGTGTCGGTAACGGCGCGGCTGGAAGGCACCGATTTGGGCAGCGCCATGGCGGCGGTACAGAAGACGGTCGCCTCCATGAACCTCCCAGCCGACATGCGCGTCGTGTACGGCGGGAAATATCAACAGCAGCAACAGTCGTTTCACGACTTATTAACGGTACTCGTCCTGGCGGTGGTGCTGGTCTTCATTGTGCTGCTCTTCGAATTCCGTACCTTCGCCGCGCCCATCGCGATCCTGTGCTCGGCCCTGCTTTCGACCGGGGGAGTGTTCTTTGCGCTGCTGATCACGGGAATGACATTCAATATTTCCTCGTTCATGGGGCTGATCATGGTGATCGGCATCGTGGCCAAGAACGGGATCCTGCTGCTCGACGCGAACCAGAAATATCGCGCAGAAGGAAAGACCGAGCACGAGGCGATGGTGCTGGCGGGCCGCAGGAGGTTTCGCCCGATTATCATGACGGCGCTGGCGGCGGCGGCCGGATTCCTGCCGTTGGCACTGGCGCTCGGAGCGGGATCGCAAATGTTACAGCCGCTTGCCATCGCGGTCATCGGGGGAATCGCGATTTCGATGGTGCTTTCGCTGATCATCACGCCGGCAGTGCATTACTACCTATCGGGTGATCGGGTCATCGGGTGATCGGGTCAGCAAAGAAGGAAAAGTTCAGTGCAGAGGACGCAGGGAAAACAAAAGGTGCTTCGACTCGGTCGCCGCGGCGTCCTCGCTCAGCATGACAAATCGCAGGGAGGAATTCATGAAAAAACTGGCAGTCCTGGTTGTGGTTGCAATGGCGATGTTGGCCGTGGCGCAGGAGTCGAAACCGTTGTACAAGCAGGCCGCGAAGTGGACGATCGGCGGCGATGGGTTCTGGGATTACCTTGCACTCTCTCCTGACGGGAGCCGGTTGTATGTCGCGCACTCGACGCAAATCCAGGTGGTCGACACCTCGACCGGAAAAGTCGTCGGCTCGGTTCCGGTGGACGGCGCGCACGGGACCGCGATCGTCGCCGACAAGAATCTCGGCTTCAGCACCAACGGGCGCTCCGGCGAAGTGACGGTGTTCGACACCGGGAACCTCGAAGTGAAGACGAAGATCAAGGTCGGCGAGGGACCGGACGCGATCGTCTACGACCCGTACGCGAAAAAAGTGATCGTGATGCACGGCCGCAGCAAGGACGTAGCGGTGATCGATCCCGAGACACTGAAGGTGGACACGACTATCCCGCTGGGCGGAAAGCTGGAATTTGCCGCGTCCGACAAGAACCATGTGTACGTGAACGTGGAGGACAAGGGCGAAATCGCGGCCATCAACAGCAAGACGTGGAAAGAAGATAACCGCTGGAAATTGGACGGTTGCGAGGAGCCGAGCGGGCTGGCCATCGACGAGAAGACCGACCGCCTGTTCACCGTGTGCGGGAACAAGGTCATGCTGGTGATCGACACCAAGACCGGCAAGCAACTCGCTTCTCTTCCCACCGGCCCCGGGACTGACGCGGCGGCGTTCGATCCGGGACTAAAGCGGGCGTTTGCACCCAATGGCGGGTCGGCGACGCTCACGGTGGTCGGCGAGAAGAACGGGAAGTATGAAGTGGAGGGGAACGTCGACACGCAGCGCGGAGCGCGCACCATGGCGCTGGATCCGAAGACGCACAAGATTTACCTGGCGACCGCCGAACTCGGGCCGCCGGCGGAGGGACAGCGGCGTCCGACTATGAAGCCGGACTCGTTCATGATTCTTGTTTATGAGCAGGTGAAATAAGTTTTTACCGCAGGGGACGCAGAGGCACGCAGACGAAAAGACTGGCCGCTGATGAACGCAGATGAACGCCGATCGGGAAGCAATGCCGAAATCAGCGTGCATTAGCGTAATCAGCGGCCGATTTGTTTGATCCGCGTACTCCGCGTCAATCCGCGGCGTATTTACTTCTAGTCGCCGGCCAACGCCGTTGCGGCGGATTCGGATGTCACCGGAACACCATCGCGGTAGGTCACGCTACGTCCGGAGATGGCGGGCACGCGTTCGCCGGGAACGACGATGCCGACGAGGTTGAGCGGGTCGGAGGCGCAGACGGTTACGGTTTCGCCATTCGACTGGATGCGGCGCAGAGCTCGCAGAGAGTCGACGGCGAGGGGTATCGCGAACTGCTCGCCGATGAAGCCTTCGACGAAGCGTCCGCCGCGGACCTCGCCGCGGTCCTCCATGCGGCGGAATGTCTGCGCCAGCTCGCGCCAGGCGATGTCGATCGATTCGCGCGCCAACAGATCGCGAAAGACCACGCCGTAGCGGGCGAGCAGCATGCGGCAGGCGGCGTTTAACGCGCGGGTTCGGTCGGCGGCGGAAGCATGCAACAGCGACCAGCGTCCGGCGGTGGCACGCCGTTTCTTTTGGGACCGGGTGAGGGCAGCCGGTCCCACAGCTTTCTTCGGACCGATCAGTGAGCGGAGATTTTCAAACGCGTCGGCCGTGACCAATCCGGCGGCAACAAGTTCCCAGAGGGCGGATTCAATCTGGGTTTTAGGCGTTGGGCTTTGGGCCTCGGAAGCTTTGACAATGTCGGCGATGAATGAGGCACCGCGTTCGCGCAGAAATTGGAGAACGGCGCGCGCGTTGTCGGTGAGGGCGCGTTCTTCTTCGGCGACATCGTGCGGCTGCATCCAGTCGCAATCCTCGCGCAGGAAAAACGTGATCGGCGCAACCGAGGTGGGGATGATGCGGCGGAGATGGCGAGTTGCTGCACCACCCTCACTCGATGCGAGTGGCAACATCATTTCCGATTGCCGATTGTCGATTGTCGATTGAACCGCGCTCCCGAGTTCCGAAAGCGGGCGCGACGCCTCTTGCACCAGTGTCGCGGGATGAGGCGAGAGGCGGCCCCAACCGACCGCGCCGGTGAGGCAGAGATGGTCGAGTTCGGCGGGATCGTAGTCGGAGACGCGAGCGGCAAGCACATCGCGCTCCCAGGCGTTGGCGGCCAATTCAAATCCCTGCATTTGCGCGAGCGTTTCCCGCAAACCGTGCTCCCCGCGTACCTGCGTGCCGGGCGCGACATGCTGCCAGCGCAAAAGCCAGCGCATGAACTGCGCCTGCGTGACCGGCTCGATCTCCTTGCGCAGGCGGCCAAGGGTGAGGCGGTGAATGCGGGCGAGGAGCCTTCTGTCGCAAAACTCAGTCGCCAGTCGCCGATCGCCAGTCGCCGGGCGGAACGTGCCGCGCAGGATGGCGCCGGTGGATTCGAGTCGCAGCAGCGCCTGTTCGATCTCGTTTTCCGGCAACGACAAAATTTCGCTGAGCTCCGGTGCGGAGGTGGGGCCGAGGACTTGGGTCCAGCCGGTGAGCATCTGGAGAAGACAGTCGCCAGTCGCCGGTCGCCAGTCGCCAGCGACATCGGACACAAACTCGGCGTGAGGATAGATGGCGCTGAATTGCGGGATGCGCTCGGTGGCGACCAAGCATTCGCGATCGCCGATTCGAACAGCGGCGGCGCGGCCGTTCCGTAGTAACTGCGAAAACGGCAGATCCCAGTTCGCAACCGGCAACTGACAACCAGCAACCGGCAACTGGATGAGCGTCAACAGCGCGTCGTGCAATTCCTCGGCGTCGCGGATGTCGGGCCAGGCTTCGCGCTGGACCTGCTCGATGGCTTCCGGGTCGAGCTTGCCCACTTCCTCCAAAACAGATTCGGGCAACACGCGGCGCATCTCCACCGCACGGGCGCGGCGTTCTTCCAGCGGCGCGTCGTCGAGATAGGCGTACGGGTTGGCGTTGAGGATCTCGTGCGAGAAGACGCTTGGCACGGGCGTATCGACGGCGATGCAGCGGATCGAGCCAGTTTGAATTCCGGTCAGAAGCGCGATGAGGCCATCGATGTCCATCGCCTCGTGCATGACGTCTTTCATGACCTCGCGCACGAGTGGGTGGTCGGGGAGCTGGATGTCGCCCTCGATATTTTCCTGGCAGGCAGCGACGTCGGGAAAAACAGCGGCGAGTAAATCGTCGGCCTGGATGCGCTGAATGGGCGCGGGGACTTTCTTGCCGCCGCGGAAGCGCAGCAGCGCGAGGGAGCGATTGGCGTCCCAGCGGAAGCGCGTGCCGAAGATTGGAGACCCTGTGAGGACTGCCTGTTGCAGGACGTCGTACACGGTCTCGGGCTGCAGAAAGTGGAAGACGTCGGCGAGCGGGAAACTGTGCTGCTCGGCGAGCGAGATGTTCAGGCCGTTATCGGTGGCGGCGGCCTGCAGTTCGAAATTGAAGCTGCGGCAGAAGCGCTTGCGCAGAGAAAGGCCCCAGGCTTTGTTGACGCGTCCTCCAAGGGGCGCGTGCAGGATGAGCTGCATGCCGCCGCCCTCGTCGAAGAAGCGCTCGGCGATGATGGTGTCGGGCGCGGGTACTTCGCCGAGCACGGCGCGGCCGGTGACCACGTACTCAATCAACTGCTCGGCGCCGGAGTCGTCAACGGCGCAGTTCTGTTTTAGCCAGTCAATCGTTTCGGAAATCGCAGCATCGTTGCGCAGGGCGGCCCAGTTCGCGGTGCCGAGGGCGAGCGAGCGCGCGGCTTCGTGCTCCTTCGGAACCATCTCGCTGATCTTCTTCATCAGCTCGCCGACACGCGCGGAGAGCTCCGCGGTACGCGCG